>JANPIT010000946.1:0-9475 GCA_031425115.1 Opitutaceae bacterium
CGTTGGCGATCCACCGGGTCGAGGAGTGGATGCAATTCCTTGGGCGCCGTCTTCGGGGGCTCGGGGGCGATAATATCACGGCCGAGTTTACGAAGAAAAAGTGCCACGGTATCGCTTCCCGCCAGTTCGATGCGATCGGCCAATGGCCCCGCGAGCCGCTTCGCCCGCTCCAGTTCCGCTCGCACGTCCTCGCTTCGCGGCGTGACGATTTTTCCGGGTGCCGCTCCGCTGTGGCGTGGACGCACCGCGGGAGGGCCCGCAATCTCCGGCGCCGCCGAATCGTCGATCATCAGCTCGCGCGGCAGAATCAATCGCGCGATCTCCGCGTCGCCGAATTCCCGGAGCAGACCGAACACGTTTCGATAGATCGGCTCCTGCCATACTTTTTCTCGCGGGCCGAAATACCCGCTCACCCACGCCGCGTCGATCCGGGGATCCAAAGCCGCGGCATGAAACGCCAACAGCCCGCCTTCGCCCCACCCCGCGACGCCGATCTTTACGCGCGAGGTCCGGTTCTGACGGACGAACCAATCGACCGCCGCCAGCACTTTCTGCACCTCGTAGCCGATCACATGCCGGCCCATCACGAAGGCCTGTCGGTAAATCCACTCGCGGTGCGGCTGGTTGGTGGTGCGACCGATCACCGGATTGCCTGAAAACCGATCCGCGCGATCGACGAGCGTCGGCACGATCACTTCACAACCGTTTTCGGCGAGGCGTCGGGCGTATTGATTCCTTGGTGACACTCCAGCGGCAAGGCCCGCGATCATCTCCGGAGTCTGATCCGCATCAGGCAGCGCGACCACCCGGGCCAGCACGGGACCTTTCGGCCGCAATAACAGTCCCTCGCCATAAACTCCGTCCAAAACCGGCCAGCGCACCGCGTAAACGATCACATGCTCCGACTCTGCCACCTTGGCGGAAGTCGGCGCGCTGCCGACAAACTCCATCTCCGGCTCGGGCACGCGCGGATCGACTACGCCGAGAATCCGCGCGAGGCGTGCGCGATTCGGTGCCACGGATTTTTCGTAAGCCTCGCGCGACGAGAAATCGACCGACCAGAAGCTCTCCCGCCGTGCGATCGAGCGCGTCGTCTCACCGTCGAGCAAGCGGTGAATCCCCGCCACCATTTGCGCTGAGCGATCGCCCTCGAGGGTAAGCAACTGGGTGCCGGATAACGGTTGTTGGGCACAGGCCAGCGCGCCTCCCCCCAAGGCCGCCATCACTGCAGTAACGGTGCGCGCAATTTTAATGGCGCTTCCACTACCAGCCGATGAGCGGGTGTGTCGACTATGCGCTACCGGCTCCGGCGTCCTTGCCTTCGCCGCGACCCTTCGCCGCAATCGCGCCAACCCCACCCCCACCCATGAGATCGCTTCACCGCTGTGTTACGCTGCTCCTCCTCGCCTTCGCCGCGCTCGCCGCCCGCGCGGAATTTAAGGCCGGTGCGTTCGCCCAGGATATCACGCCGACCAAGCTGCCGACTCCCGTAAACGGCAGCATGAAGGGCAACTTCGCGACCGCCGTCACCGATCCCATGCACGCCCGCAGCCTCGCGCTGCACGACGGCAAATCGGCGATCATCCTTTGCGTCGTCGATGCGTGCATGATCCCGCGGGAGATTTGCGAAGCCGCCAAAGCCATCGCCGCCAAAGCCACCGGCGTTCCCGCCTCGCGGATGATGATCAGCGCTACTCACTCGCACAGCTGCGCGACGATGACGTCCGTTTTCCAAAGCGATCCGGATCCGGCCTACATCGCCGAAGTGCCGGCGCGCATCGCGCAAAGCCTGATCAAAGCGCACGCCAACCTCGAGACCGCCGAAATCGCGTGGAGCAAGGACAGTGACCCGACGCAGGTGTTCAACCGACGCTGGTTCGTGAAGAGCGGCGAGAGCTATGAGAATCCTTTCGACAGCACGGCCGACATCGCGTGGATGAATCCTGGATACAAGAATGCAAAGGTCACGCAGTCCGCCGGCCCCGTCGATGCAGACGTCTACATCCTTGCCGTCCGCGCGAAGGCCGGCGGTCGTCCACTCGCGGTGCTGGCCAACTACAGTCTGCACTACGTCGGCGGGGCAGCGGCGATCTCGGCGGACTACTTCGGAGCGTTTGCCCACGAACTCGCGCAGCGCTTGCACGCCACCGACGCGCGTTACGCCGGCAAGCCCGCCTTCGTCGGCATCATGAGCAACGGCACAAGCGGCGATATCAACAACGCAAACTACTCCCGGCCTGCCGCTCCTCCGCGGCCCGCCCCCGGTGAGCAGATCAAAGTGGTCGCGGACAGTGTCGCCACCGCCGCGATGCGCGCATGGGAGAAACTACAATGGAAAGCCGATGCGCCGCTCGCCTCCGCCGAGCGCGATCTTTCGCTCGGCGTGCGCAAGGCGACGCCAGCTGAGCTCGAGCGCGCGGCGAAGATCATCGAGACCACTCCGCGCGACAAAGATGGACAGTTCAGCGAGCGCAAAGCCATCTACGCCCTCGAGGCGCAGAAGCTCGACAAGTATCCGAATCAGGTGCCCGTGAAATTACAGGCGCACCGCATTGGCGGGCTCACCATCGCCGCGATCCCGTGCGAAGTGTTTGTCGAAATTGGGTTGGATCTGAAGAAAACCAAGGTGCTCGAGGATCATTTCACCATCTCGCTCGCGAACGGTTACAACGGTTACCTCCCGACGCCCGAACACCACAAATTCGGCGGCTACGAAACCTGGCGTGCCCGCAGCAGCTACCTCGAAGTGGACGCGTCGACGAAGATCACGAAGGCGCTTAAAGAGATGCTGGCGACCGTGGCGAAGTAGAATTGTTAAAGGTGGAGCGCGTTGACCCCAACGCGCTTCAGAGGTGGCATGGGCATCCCACCCTTGGGAATCGAACTCACGGGCGTGACGCCCGTGCCACTGCAAACCAGCGGCTTGAGGACAAGCCGCTCCACCTCGCTCTCAATCTACTGGCTGACCACCCCGCCCTGCTTCCGCCACAAATCCGCCATGGCGAAAAGCGGATTGTGGCCAAGGTAATCGCGACACGGCACGTTCCGGCCGGACTCCTTCCGCTTCAGCGTCTCGGGGTGGCCGCCCAGCGGATGGTAGAACTCCCATATCGTGCCCGTGAGCTGGAATTGTTTCGCCGTCGCATCGAGCGCCGCCTCGAGCAGCCGGCGGGCCGCGTCCGTGCGGCCATAGCGGATACAACCGCGGGCCGCCCAGTAGCTCATGCAGTTCCACGCCGGCCCGCGCCACATGCGCAACTCGAACTTTGGCTCGCTCAGCGCCACGGTGGCGATGGGGTGCGGCGCAAAAAATTCCTTCGGGTTCATCAGATGATCGTCGATGACGCGTCGCGCCTGCGCCTCGGTAGCGGCGCCGACCACCACCGGCCACATGCCCTCGAAGGCGAGCTGACGGCGCTTCGGGTCGCGCATGATCCAGCGGTCGTAGAAAAAGCCCGTCTCTTCATCCCAGAGCTCCTTCTGGATAAAGCCCTGCAACGCGGCCGCCTTCTGCGTCCACTCGTCCGCCGGCTGCCCAAGTTTCCGGCTCCAGCGGGCCGCGTGTTCGTAGAGCTGGAAAATGTGCGCGCAGGCATCGACCGCCGCCGAGGGCGCGGACGGACGGTGGTCGTAGCGGATCCCTTCATCCATCCCGCTCTCCCACGTGTTTTCTCTTTGATCCAGATAGTAGAACCCCCCGTCGGGCAGTGCCCGCTTCGCCTCGAACCAACCGATCTGCTTGCGCAAGCCTTGCAGGCACTCGACGAGGAATTGCTCGTCACCGCTGGCCTCGACATAGGCCTCAGCCGCGACGACCCAGAACGGAGGAAACCCCTTGAAATTCTTCCACCAAGGCGTGCCGTCCTCGTTGAACATCACGATGCCCGGCACGAGTCCGTCGGCCTGCTGACCCGCGAGCTCATTGCGAATCTGATTGCGCGCGTGCTCCGGCTTCGCGCGGACCGTATCCAGGCGAATGTGCGTGAGGTCGATGTGCCCAAACACGCGCCCGCCCTGATAGCCCGGACCGATCGACTCGTAGGGATACTTCAAGTGCGCGAGCGGCGGAAACACACTCTGCCCGTGCAGTTCGGCAAGGTAGCGCAGCATCGGCCGCCAGCCGGCCTTCACCGGTTGCTCCGCTTCCCGTAGCAGCGCATCGCGCAATGGTGCACCGTCCTTCGTGGCGAGGTCGGCGGCGGTAATTCGGACGACGCACAACGCAACCACTCCAATCATCGCCAAGAGTTTTATTGTGTAGCTCCGAGCGTGAGCGAGCGGACGATCCTCCATTCGCTCACGCTCGTAGCTACCACGCCCGCCGATCGCGCTCACTCGTAACTCCATTTGCGCACCCACGGATCTTTCGTCGCCGTCTGAAACGCTTTCAATTTCTCAATCAATTCCGCCTTCAATTTCTGCTGCGCCGGTGCGTCCGCGAGGTTCACGACCTCCTCGGGATCGCGTTCGAGATCGTAGAGTTCGAATTTCGGTCGACGGAGGAATTGCTCAACGGACCGCCGCCCGAGCCGCTTCTCCGACGATTCGGCGGCACTGATCCACGTCGGCGATTTGATCAGGTCGAGCGCGGAGGGAAACGTGAGCTCATGCGCGAGGTTGTGAATCAGCTTATAGCGCCGCGTGCGCACGACCCGCATCGGGTAATACATCGTGATCTCGTGCGACGTGTGCGAAGCGTAAATCTCGTCTCGCCCGGGCAACGCCGCGCCATCAAGACCGTCGCGAAACGAGCGTCCGTCGAACGCCGCCGGGTCCACCTTGGCACCAGCAAACTCGAGCAGCGTCGGCGTGAGATCGGCCCACGTGATCATCGCGTCCTGCACAGCGCCCGGATGCTTTCGTCCCGGCATACGGACGATGCAGGGCAACCGCATTCCCGGATCGTAGAGTGTCGTTTTCGCCCCGGGAAAAGCCGCGCCGTTATCTGTAATGTAGATGATGAGCGTGGACTCATAGCGGCCGGTCGCTTTCAGAATCTCAATCAACCGGCCGATGCCCTGATCGAGCCGCGAAATGGCCTGATAATATTCTGCCAACTCCGCGCGACACGCTGGCGTGTCCGGTAGAAATGCAGGCACGCGCACATCCTCCGGCCGATACGTCACGGGCTTGATGCCCGGGTAGCCCGTCTCGCGATTGCCAAACCGATTCGGCTTCGGCCAGGTGTCAAAGGTCGGCTTGCCCGTTGGGAGCACCGCGTTGGCGCGATGAGGATCGTCGCTCGCGAAATAAAGAAAGAAGGGCCGTCCGTCGTTCGCCTCGATGAACGCACGCGATTGGTCCGCCATCTCGATGGGGCTGCGACCCACGGTCGCCGGATCATTCGCTGCGCCGCCGGAGAGCACCGTTTGAAACTTGTAGGCAACTTCCGGCGCGACGTGAAATTTTCCAATGCGCGCCGTGCGATAGCCTGCCTCACCCAGCAACACCGGCAGCCCTTTTACCGTGTCGAACGACTGGAAGTGATGGTCGTCATGCTGCAGCCCATACATGCCGTTGCGGTGATTGTGCTGGCCGGAGAGAATGACGGAGCGGGAAGGGCTGCAGCTGGCCGTGGTGCAGAACGCCGAGGTAAACCGCGTCCCGTCGGCTGCCAGCGCGTCGAGATGGGGTGTCTTGACCACCGGGTTGCCATAGCAGCCGAGTGCGTCTCGACCGTGATCATCGGAGACGATCAGGACGATGTTCGGGCGCGTTGTGGCGGCGCACGCGATGGCAGCCGTCAAAAGAAAAGCCAGCCCCAAGCTCAGCATGGAGCCGCGGCGCCCTCGCCGCGGGCTTTGTTCAAAACGGGGCGAGGGTGCCGCGTCTCCAGAAAAACTCCGACTATTTTGCGCGAGTTGCATTGAGATAATCCGTCAACACCTGAACGTTGTGGCTGAACACCTGGCTGCCGAGATAGCGAAAACCGTTCGCGAACTTCGGCTGACCTACGAGCCGCTCGCCGGCATAGGTGGTCACCCAGCGTCCCTGCGCATCGAGCGACGCGAGGATCGCGCGCACCTTCGGCTCCAGTCTGGCGGCGGACTGTTTCAAGCTCGGGTCACTGGCGCCCACCGTGAACAGCTTGCCGTCGGGCGTGACCCGCTGCGTGACCTTGGCCGACGGCCGCGTTCCCTTCTCCAACGCCGCGAACTGTCGGCTCAATTCATCCAATTGTTGCGGTTGTTTCCAGCCGTAGTGCGAGGGCAGATTCTGATCGCTGTAACTGAATTCATAATACCCCGGCGCACTGGAGCTGCCACTCACGCCTGGCGGCCGCGTCATGTAGAGCGCGCGATTGGTCTCCAGCTCCCGAAAGCGCGGCATTCGTCCGTCGGGCAGCACGCAGGTTTTCAGGTAGGCGAGCGCGCGTGGGATCGGTCCGAGATACTTTTTGTCACCGGTGACGACGTAGACTTTCATCAGCGTCTCGATCGCGTCTTCGGACTCGAGGCCGCAAATCGCGGGCGGCTCAAACTTGCGCGCCCACGTCGGCTGCATCTCGAAATTATACTGCTGGCACCACGCCGGCTGCGGGTCCGGCATCTGCGCGAGGATCAGGAAGTCGCCGAGCTTGGCGAGCGCAGCGCGGTAGCGCTCCTCGTCATAGGCTTCGAACGCGGTGAGCAGCGTGTCGGAGACGGTGCCCGCCAAACCGTCGTTGAGCGTGTAATACTTGTGGTAGGCTTCCTTCGGCCAGATCCGCGCCCAGTCCTTCGGGTAACTCGCCTTCTGGATCGGGTGAGCGGTGACCGGCTCGGCCCAGCCTTGCGGAAACGCCCCGATGGGAAACTGCGCCTTCAACAGCGCGCTGAGCGCATACTGGGCGGCGTCGTGCACCGCCGCATCCTTGAATTCGAGCGCGCGATCCAATCGCGCCAGAAACTGAATCGAGGACTGCGTCTGATTGTCGTCGAGCGAGGAGTGGTTGCGGCCGTCCTTCGATCCCTTGCCGTTGCGATAACGTCCCGAGTGAGTGCCCTTGGGATTGAAATCGATCCGCTGGCTCCAACCGCCCGACTCGAGCTGCCCGTGAATCAGGGCGAGGCCGGTTTCCTTTGCCGCTTCGAGATAGAACCGATCGCCCGTGGCGGCGTAAGCGTCGAGATAGGCGCAACCCACCGCCGGCGTCCCTGGCGGCTCGGTGAAGATCTGGTCCGGCGTCGCTTCGCCCTCACCCCACCGCTGTTTAAGATCCTCACTCGTGAAATAGACATAGCCCCCGTGCGAGGCGACGTTCGTGCGAAAATAGGTGGCAGCCTTCTTCAGCGCCGTTTGCGCGTCCGCGCGAAGTGTCGCGTCGCTGGCTTGGACGACTCCCGCCAATGCAATGCCGAGAACCAACAAAATGGAGCCGCGGCGCCCCCGCCGCGGTTGACTGACAAAACGCGGCGAGGGCGCCGCATCCCCATAAATTGCGCGGCTGGAAGCAGCTGGTGTCGGTGTGATCGTCTTCATGGGAAAAGCTCCGGTTCCTGTTTAGTTTCGGGAGAAAGTTTCCAGCTCAGCTCCTCCACCCACGCGTTGTGATTGAAGTTGCCGATCCATTCGCGTTCGTGCGCGCGACGGAACCGCAGCAGTTCCTTCAACGCTTCGGCGCCGCGCTCGGGCGTTGACTGCGGATCGGCGAGTGTAAGCAGAGAGGCTACATGTGCCGTAAGCTTAGCGTGCGCGAGCCCCGTGCGCAAAAATTCCACCCGCCTTCCCGCCTCGTGATCCGACCCGACTGCCGCCGCGGCCCGTGCCAGCAGCGACTCGCCCGCCGCAAAGCACTCCGGGGGAAACACGCGGTGCGCCGCCTTCCCCCAGGTGCGCCAGCGGCTCGCCACCCGGTCATCGAAGGCCGCGCCAATCAGCGGCCGGCCTTCCATCGTGTAACGCTCCCAGTGATCAAAATAGGCTTTAACTTGCTCCGCCGCCGGCCCGAACCCTGCGTAATACTCCGCGAGCAATGCATCGGGACTCGCGTCGGGCCGGGTGTGCAAGCGCAACAGCAGATACAGGTTCGGCCCCTGCGTGCTCCAGTGGCCGGTGAGTGAATCGAAATCCGTCGCGACCATCCCGTTCCGCATGGCGTGCCGGAAATCATCCGCGAACTGATGCGAAAAAATGAAGGGCATGCAGTAGCCATCCAAAAAATAGTTCGTCCGCATGAACAGCCGCGCGCCCGCGTCGCGCCAGCCTTTCCACTGCTGCTGATACCACGCGTGCTCGTCATCGGCTCGTGGATACCAACCGGCCGACGGGCAGTAACCCAGCACGATGTTCGGGTTGAGTTTCACGCCCGAAGTGGGCGCCTGAAAGTAGTTGAAGTAAGCGTAACCGATCACGGCCACCTTCGGGTTCTCTTTTGCGGCGAGCTCCTGCACGGCGAGCGCGAAACGCGCGTAACGATCCGACATGAAGCGCGCGCCGTGGACCTTGAAATTCGGCGCGTAGAACGTGTTCACGTCGGCTGGTGACGGACCGTCCCAGGCGCGACAGCTCTCGCACTCGCACATTCCGAGAATGTCATTCTCGACGACGTTGATGAAGTTCGGCGCGCCCTTCGCTTTCCATTGCGCAACGATTTCCCGATGCAGCCCCGGATTGGAGACGCACATCGCGAAGCGCGCGGTCGGCTTGGTCGGGCCCCGTTTGCCGTTCACGAGCTGAAACCATTCGGGATGCGCCTGGCCGTAGCTCGACCACCAGTTGGTGAATGCATGGCCGTAATTCATCCGCTGGCTCCGGCCCATGCGGTGCCGCCGCAGGAAAATCGTCTGGTCGCGCGCGTAGTCCGCCGCGGCCTTCGGGGTAAAACCCAGCGCGGGGTGCGTGCTCGTAAAGCCAAGCCCCGGGCGCACGTGCCGCTGAAACAACGCAGGCGAAATAGTCTCGTTCACGCTACGCGCAACCAACGCGGAAGACTTAGGCACGGAGGTGCCCAATTCGCCCGGCCACAGCCATCGCGCGCCCGCGTCGCGCTCGAGCCATTCATAAACGCCAAAAAGCGTGCCCGCTGAAGTGTCGCGATCCAGCGGATCACCCGCGCTGTCGTGGCCGGCGATGATGAGCGCGTTCGCTTCACGGTCCGAGCGCAGCACGAAGGTCTCCGTTGCGAGTTGCCTCGCCTCAATGCCCATCGACCGCGCGGCCTGCGTATCGCCGAGATAAATCCTCGCGCGCGCGTTCGCGGGCACGGTCGCTTCCGTGACCACTGCGAGACTCACGCCCGTCGCTTTGGCGATGTGGTATACCAGCTCCTCCGCCGCGTAGCGCACGGCGGCATTCGGCGCGTCTGTCGTGACGATGATCGCGGCCGCCTGCGCATCGCGGACGATCGAGATGTCCGCACGCAGCAACGGGAGCGCTATCAGCCCGAGGGCAAAAAGCCGCGAAATCCTCATTCGCCTTCTTGTAGGGGCGCAGACTTGCTGCGCCCTTTCTGTCGACGACGCCGGAAAAGGGCGCAGCAAGTCTGCGCCCCTAC
>JANPIT010000947.1:0-4422 GCA_031425115.1 Opitutaceae bacterium
GCAGATCGATGGCCACCACTTGATCGTGAATTATTTCGTGTTGCGGGATCAGGTGGTGATGGCGCCAGCGTTTTTTGGGTCGGAGCCGGTCGTCGCTCACGTGGGAAAATACAAGGGCACGATTATCCTGCAGGAAGAACAGGCTCGTGGGCTCGCGATGTTTCGGTCGCTCACGGAAGCACAGCGTCAGAAGGCCGTCATCGAGCCGAACAAGACGCGCGCCAACAACCAGGCGGAGGGGTTCAAGGATAACGCGGTGGTGCCCTATGCCGGTCTGCCGGTAACGGAGCTGAACACTGCGCAGAAGAACGAATTGATGCAGTTGGTCGCGCTATTCGTGGGCAATATGGACGACGGGCACGCCAAAGTGAAGCTGGACGAAGTGCGGGCCCAGTTGGATCGCACGCGGTTTGCGTGGGTCGGCGGCAGCGCGGACGACAGCGTATTCTATTATCGGATTCACAGCCCGGTCGTGTTGATTGAGTTCGATCACCAACCGCCGGCGAACACCCGGCATTTGCAAGCCGAGCCGACCAAGCCGATGCGCGACCACATCCACGTGGTGGTGCGGACCCCGAACGGCAACGACTACGGCAAGGACCTGCTCCGGCAGCACCTGGCGCAGGTGAAGCATTGAATCTGAACGTGACGGCAGGAGAAACCGCTAATCCTCGCTAATCACCGCTGATGAAACACAGCGAATTGGAGGCTCTCGCCAGCCAACTCACCTCAGGGTGATTCCAAATCGCACTTGCATATCCGGGGCCGATTTCTGCTTAGCGCCCTTTAACGTAGATTAGCGGTTTCTGCCTTGGCTATTTCCGTCCTCAGTTCGGCAGGCTCGTGATGGTCGTCTTCCACGTCGCGTATTCCGCGGCGGTGAGTTCCTTGTAGCGCATGCGGCGTGAGCTGAGGACGATGGGCTCGAGCGGCACGTGGTGGCCGGATTGCGCGAATCCGTCGTGCAGGCCCCAGACGCGGATGGGGGCGAGGTAAACGCGGATGTTCCAGGGCTCCATCGCCACGCGGCTTTCGAACAGCGCGACCATCGAACCGCGGATGCAGAGCGTGCTGTTGGCGGTGCTGCCCAGTTGTTCATGCCAGTCTTCGAGCAGGCGCGGGAAATTATGCGCGCCGCCGGAATACTGCTGGTTGGCGGCGGAGATCGGCGGGTTGTCGCTGAGGCCGGTGGCGTTGTGATTGCTGGGCACGAGTCCCATGAGAAGCGCGGCCGAGACCTCGGTGCTGACGGTCGGGAGTTTCTCGTCGAGGTTGGGATACCCGGCGACGGCCGAGGTCGAGGCGACGCTATCGTAGGGCATGTTGCCGGGCTTCTTGGCGGCGCCGGCGCCCTCGACTTCGTTCCCGGAATCGGGATTGGTTGTGGCCCAGTTGGCGGAGCGATTGAGCTCGTCGCCGTTGTCCGGGGCTTGGGCACTCATCGCGTCGTTCCAGCCGGCCACCTGATAGTAGTTGCCGGAGTTCACAGTGAATGTCGGCTGGGAGAGCAGCGTGATGGCGTCAGCCATAATGGCGGTGAGTTTTTCCGCGGTGGAGTCGGGGAAGCGTGCGCTGGTCGTGCCGCTGGCGGTGTTGATCGAGCCATCGGCGTTGAAGTGGCCGATGATGTAGACGGCGTCGTTGGTCACGAAGGTGAGACCGGTCTGCGAAGCGAGCGAGACGACGGGGCCGCGGCCGTTGACGAGGCGGACGCCGGAATCGATGCGGTCGGGATTGGAATCGGCGTCACTATCGGCCCGGCGCTCGGCATCCACGGAGTGGATATAGATGGTGATGCCATCGAACCAGGGTGAAGGCGAACTGGGGTTGTAGAGATCGTAGGCGCCCACGGCGTAAGCGCTGGGATTGGTGGTGACGTTGGCCGCGGCGGGATTGGCCGGCGCGAAATACATCCGAAATGGATCCTGGCGCGTGAGGTTGCTGCTGTCGGGGAAAACGGTGAACCCGGCGCCGACGCCGTGGTGCAGGTTGGTCGTCATGGTGCCGGCGGAGTTGAAGATCGAGTTCGCCCAGGTGAAGCCGGTCGCGCCGGGAGGGGCGGGGTTGTAGCTGGTGCTGCGGGTGGCGGTGGCGAGCACCGTGCCCGAGGTCCCGGCCAGCGACCGGTCGACGGCCATCTTGAAGCGAGTCAGGTCGAAATCGATCTTCGCGATCGGTCGTGGGGTATAGGTGTTGCTGGGGCGGTTGTAAGGATAGCCCTTCCAGTTGGTCGCGCGCCGGAGGTCGAAGAAAACGCCGTCGGGAAAGGTCGCGAGCGAGATGGCTCCGGTGGGATAGCCGGTGCGGCTGCCGGCAGTGGCGACACCAGCATCGATTGCTTCCCACGCGCGCGCCGCGGTGGGTTGAATGATGCGCAGCACCTGGTTCCACCCAGTGATGGTATTGGTCGTGAAACGATTCGGGAGATTGTTGATATACATCGTGTCATCCGTGAGGTCCGCGGGTGTGGCGTTATCGTTGTAGCCGTAGCTGGGCTGCCCCGGGAGGATCACCTCGTTCATCGAATGAGTGCCGCTGGTGTTGATCGTATTCAGCCAGCAACGATAGGTGCGTGGCAGCATGGCGACCGAACTGCCGTCGGGTTTCTTACCGGTGCGGATCTCGTCATCTGGATTGACGACGATGTAGAGGCCGGCCTTGCGGGAGATCTTCGAGGTGATTTCGTCGGCGGAGTCCGCTTCCGTGGTCCAGGCGCCGGCGGTGTATTTTACGGGGTTGGGCGGTTCGATCAGCTGACGGCCGTTGTTACGATCGTCGACCCCGACGGTGTCGGGATCGTCGGTTTCCTTGTAGGTGCCGATGGAGGGTAGTTCGAGGGCGGTGACGCCGTGCACATTCGTGCGGACATAGCCGGTGTAGGTGGTGGTCGCGAAGGTCTTGAATTGGTTGAGCGTGGTGGTGGTTTCGCTGGTGCCGCCGAATTTGTGGTCGCGCCATTTCGCGGGCGAACCGCCGTAGAGATTCTGCGTGACGTTTCCGGAGCTGGTAAACGTCACTGCGCCGGTGCCGCCGGCGCCGCTGACGGTGCCGCCGGCACGGTTGCGGTAATTGGCCTTGATCTGGCCGTCGGCGTAGAGGCCCTGGGCGGCGGTGACGCGACTGGTGAACGTGATCGAGGCCGAGCCGGGGGCCTCGCCGCGCGCCATGAGCTTCCCGTTGGTGTGGACCGGGCCGGCAATGGTCATGTTGGCGCCGGGAAAGAGCTCGAGGTCCATGTTGTAGAACATGCCGAACTGGAACAGCGGGATCATCGCAATCTCCATGCTATGCTCGCAGTAGGCGATGGTGGTGCCGAGCTGCGGGTGGCTCATCACGGCCTTGGCGACGATCGGCACGGTGCTGGTGCTGACGTGGAGGCCGGCGTTGGGATTGGTGGGGTCGACGGCGGGATCGACATAGGCGATGCTGCTCGAACTGGTGAGGCCGGCGTAGACCTCCATGGTGGAGGGCGTGGAGAAGGAGGAGGTGAGCACTGCGTCGGGCGGCAGACGAATCTGATTCATCCCGGTGGAGAACTGCCTCGGCGTCGTCGTGCGGGTGCGCATGAGCTTAATCGTGAGCTGTTCGGCGGCGTAGACGGAGATGTTCTCCGCCATGTTGCGCGCGCGCAGCACCATGCGCTGGCGCTCGTTGTTGCGCCGCTCGTTCATGGTGTAGCGCAGGAGGCTGGTGGTGAGCATGGCCATCATGGCGGCCAGGAAGACGACCGTGATCAGCGCGGACGCGCGGCGGCGTGGGCGAAGGGAGCGGAGTGATTTCATGGATACGGAGTCGATGCGGTTGAGGTTGGGGCCGATCTCCGGACGGTTACGGTTCGGCCGGAAGCCGGAGCGGCCCGCCCGGAGGTCGGGCCCTACCGGCGCGGGGAGATGGTGTAGTTGAAACTGGAGCTGGAGAGCTGATTGGCGGCGGTCGTGCCGTTGATGATCTCGGCGTTGATCGAGACGCCGTCATTCACCGGCGTGGCGGTCGAGGACTCGCTGGAGAAGATCGGGTAGTAGTCGGCGGTGTGCGTGCACAGGTTCGACGTGGAGTAAGGTGGCGTGGACAGCGGGCACCAGTGGGCGGCCGCGCTACTGATCGGACGACCGCGCGCGGTCACGACGAGCCGGCGGGAACCGGCGATCGACGGGGTTGCGCTGAGGTTTACGGCGTTGAGCAGAGTGGCGAGCGGCGTGGTGACGCCGGCTCCCCCGCCGAGGATGGCGCTCTCGTAGTAGCGGATCTGGCCGGTGTTGTTCGGGGCCGACGGGGTCGCGGTGCCGCTGGCGTTGGCCGGGACGCGGTAGTAGATCCGGAACTGCTTGATGTTGGAATCGGCGTCGATGTTGACGCGCGTGACGAGCACGAGGCAGTCGCCGTAGGAGGCTTCGGTGCCGTAGTCGGCCTCGGCCTGCTGGG
>JANPIT010000948.1:0-2679 GCA_031425115.1 Opitutaceae bacterium
AATGCCGAGCTGAGCGCGGGCGATTCCGAAGGCGCCGGCTTCAACAACCCGCGCGACTTCAGCTCCGCAGGCGGCGAGCCGTTCCGCATTCGCGGCATTCCCGGTGGAGTTTCCACCGATTACGTGGAGAACGCCGCGCCGCAGGATCTTTACAACATCGAGCGCGCCGAAGTCGCGAGCGGGCCGAATTCGATTCTCTTTGGCTCCGGCGACGCGGGTGGACTGGTTTCGCTGACCTCGAAGAAGGCGTTGGTAAATCGCAACCGGTCCTCCGCTGCGGCGGTTTTCGGTTCGGGCGATTATCAGCGCTACACCACCGATCTGAATCGCGTGCTGATTCCCAAGACCCTCGCGATTCGCTTCAACGGCCTCTACCAGAATTCCAAGAGCTGGCGGCAATACGAGTTCAGCGACGTGAAGCGCGCATCCGGCTCCGTCACTTACAAGCCGTTCAAGAGCACCTCCATCTCCGTTAACTTCGAGGAAGGTCTCACGGTGAACAGCGTGGGCTTAAAGTGGAACACCACCGATCAGGTCACGCGCTGGATCGCCGCAGGGCGCAACGTGTCGGACTCAGCGACCGCGAACACCGCGCTGGGCGTCTCGTTGCTCGGCGCCAACCAGCGCTTCACGTATTACACGCAGGACGGCTTTGTCTCGAATATGCGCAATGAACTGCGCACGAATATCGCGCCCGGGACTGCCGATACGTTGCTGCCCAAGTCGATTTTCCCCTACGACGTAAACTGGGCCGGGCCCGACACGCGGCTCACGCGCGATTTCAACAACATGCAGGTGTCGGTCGAGCAGACGGTCACCAAGGACCTCACGCTGCAGGGCGTCTACTTGAAGAACAAGACCGACGCCGTCGCGCGGTCCTTCGTCTATAACGGCAACACGATGGATTTCCTCGGTGACCCGAATTTCACCATCCCAGCGCCGAGTGGCACAGGCACGATTCCGAATCCACGCGCGGGCCAGCTTTACATCGAAACGAATCAGCTCGATGACCGGACCGAGACGGAAAACGAAATCAAGCGTTTCACCGTCGCCTACGCGCTGCGGCTCGGAAAATGGTTCGGCAATCACCGCATGGCCGCGCTCTACGAAAACGCCGTGCAGGACAAGCACACGCGCGCCCGCCGCGAAATCCTCGTCGACCAGAACAACCGTCCGCTCGCCAACGTCGCCGATCCAGCCAACGCGCAGAATCTCCTCTACCGCCGGACCTACGTGAAGGAGGGCGATTTCTCGACCTATTCTCACACCGGCCTCTACACGCCGCTCGCGCCGTTCTCCTACAACGGTCTCACCGTGGGCTCGCGCATGATCAACACCGGCGAACTCTCCTCGGTGAAAAACACCAAGAGTTACATGTTCGCCCTGCAGAGTTCGTTTCTCGAAAACAAACTCACGACCACTGCCGGTTATCGTCGCGACGACATTGTTTACCTCGACGATTCCTCTGCTCGCATCAGCAGCGCGACCGATCCGCGGATCGTCTCCGGGCAATACGTGCTCAACGAACTCGTGGCCCAGCCGGGCTTCGAGCGTCACGTGGTGCAACCGAACACCATTACCGCAGGCGCCGTAGCGCACCTGCACAAACGGTTCTCCATCTTCTATAATCACTCCACGAACGTCGGCGCGCCGCGCTTCAATCGCAGCATCCTCCCGCGTGGTGATATTCCGGGCACGCCGGAAGGAACGGGCAGAGATATGGGCGTGATGATCGACCTCCTTGGGGACGACCGTTTCTTTGCGCGGGCGACGTATTTCGAGACGGAGCAAACCGGCGACGCCGCGGTGTCCCCGAGCGGCGCGGTCCTCAACGCCCAGGCCCTGGGTCGCTCGCAAGTGCTGGCGATCAATGCGGCGCTCGTTGCGGCAGGCCGGCTCACGCAGGCCCAGTCCGATGCGCAGTCGTTCAACTGGAATGCTGCGATCATCGATACGGTGAGCAGCGGCTACGAGGTGGAACTCATTGCCAATCCAACGCGCAATTGGACGATTCGCGCCAACTACTCGAAGTCGGAGCGTGACCGCGAAAACTTCTTCGCCGAGGGCTACGCCTATTTCGCGCAAAAGTTTCCCGAGTGGCGTCAACTCGCGGCCGGCAACCCGACATTGCTCGCCACCATCGAGTCCAACATCACAACGATCCAGACCAACGAGCTGGATGGTCGCGCGGTCGCGCAGGAGCAGGGCTTCGGCTCAGTGCCGCACAAGGCGACGATGAACACCCGCTATAAATTCGATACCGGCAGTTTCATGGGCGAGACGCTGAAGGGGGTTTCGGTGGGCAGTGGACTTCGCTATCAGTCGGGCAGCTTCAGTCAGACCGATACGCGCGCGGCGGCGGTCGGAGGCACGGGCAAGGATTACTTCACCAAGGCTACGTTCTTCACGGATGCCTTTGTGAAATATCAGTTCCGCCTGTGGCGGAAGACGCCCGCGAGTGTCCAGGTGAATGGCCGGAATATTTTCAATTCGGACCGCGACAGTCTCGCGCGCTACAATTCCGATTTCAGCGGGGCGCGGCGCATTTACTTGCGCGAGCCGCGTTCATGGAAGGTGACGTTCGCCGTGGATTTTTGATTTTCGGTGGAGCGTGTTGTCCCCAACGCGCTTTTGTAGGGGCGCAGACTTGCTGCGCACTCGGGGCAAGGGCGCAGCAAG
>JANPIT010000949.1:0-7400 GCA_031425115.1 Opitutaceae bacterium
CGAACTCAAGATCGCGATCACCAAACCCGAATTGATCCGCGAGGTCGTCGCCGCCTTTGGGCAGGTGCGACCCCAGCTTATGCGTCACGCGACCGACTGGCCCGCTACCGCCGATCTCCTGCGCGTCATCAAGTCCGGCAATCCCCAACGCGGCCGCGCCGCCATCGGAGAGAGCCACGATACCGAGGGATCCCGCTGGATCATCGCGCGCGTCGACGCCGGCACTCCCGAGCGTCCCCTGAATATCTCGATTTGGGGAGGGCAGACGGATCTAGCGCAGGCTCTGTGGCGTGTGAAACAGGAGCGCGGCGCCGCCGGACTCGCGCAGTTCGTGGCGCGGTTGCGCGTCTACGACATCGCTGATCAGGACAAGATCGCCGAGTGGGTGCGGCGTGAATTTCCCGGCATGTATTACATCCTCGCTTGTGCAGCCGCGGGCGTCGACAAGCGGCAAGCCTCGTTTCGCGGCATGTATTTGGGCGGCGATGAGTCACTCACGAGCCGTGAGTGGATCGAGCGCAACGTCCGCAGCAAAGGCCCCCTCGGCGCGCTCTACCCGACGAAAACCTGGACCGCGCCGAATCCGCACAGCTGCCTCAAAGAAGGCGACACGCCGTCGTGGTTTTTCTTTCTTCCGCGTGGTGGCAATGATCCGCGCGATCCCACTCGGCCCGGCTGGGGCGGCCAGTTCCGCAAAGCGGAGGATGGCTGGTATCAGGACATCGGATTCGACGATGGCCAGGACCCCCGCGCGACCATCCACCGCTGGCGCCCGGAATTTCAGGCCGACTTCGCGAAGCGGATGGCGTGGTGCGTGGCCGAGTGACTCTTACCTGCCGGAGGGCAGCTGCGGAACGCGTCTGAGCTTGGCCGCGTCAAGGCCGCGTCGAGTGACCCGGCCCTCGATATCGCGATACACCGCATCCGGCAGCGTTGTTTCGCGGGCAAGCACCCAGAGCCACTTTCCACCGCGCGACGCAACGACCGCCCACTTGTAGTCCGGATCGAGCTCGAGAATCAGATAGTCCGCGGCCAGCGGCCAAACGAACTGCACTTTCCACGCAGCGTTGGTCGCCCGCTCCGCAATCGTCGCCACGCCTTTCCACTCCTGTTCGGGCGCAGAGAGCGAGCCCTTCCGAAACGCAAAGTTCGCGTCGAACTTTCCGTCGGCGCGTCGCGCATAGATATCGGACGTGCCGACTTTTCCGTTTTCGAGGAAGTTCGGCACGTGAGAAATCACATACCAGCGCCCCATGTAACGATCGAGGTCGACGGTGGCGACCGTCATGAGATTGGGTGTTTTGGTGGACATGGTAGAGCAGCCGGCGCCGAGCAGTATCGCGAGCGCGAGGGAGAGGCGGGGGACGAGAGAGCGTGTCATGCGAATGTCCCATCATACGCGCAAGTCGCGTGCCCGGACGACTGGCTGCTTCCCTAAAGAGAAGTAATCGAAACCCCTCACGCGCGGACCGTCGCCCCGCCCGCGATCAGGGTTCCACCAGCACAGTCATGCCCACCCGCACGAGGTCGAGGAGGGTGAGCGCATCCCAATTCGCCAGTCGGAAGCAACCGAGCGACTCCGTCCGCCCCACCTTCTCCGGTTCGGGCGTCCCATGAATGCCATAGCCCGGCAGATCGAGGCCGATCCACGCCCGCCCCACGGGGTTGTTGGGTCCCGGCGGCACGATCAGCCTGCGGCCAATTTCTTTCGCTTCCGGCGATTCGCTGAACAGCTCGGGGTCAAAGGTGTAGTTGGGATCGCGAACCATCACCACGATCCGGAGATCGCCGGCCGGTCGCTTTTCGACCTTGCGGGCGATGCTCACGGGAAAATGCGCGATCACCCGGCTCTCCGCGTCGAGCAACTCCAGCTCGCGCGCCTCCAGGCGGATCACGATCAACGCAGCCAGCCGCAATACGAGCGCTTGCTCCACCGAGGGGACCGTCACGACCGTGCCCGCGGTAACTGTCTCCCAATCCACTTCCGGATTCAGTCGTTGGATCAGGCGCGGGGTCGCGCGAAACCGCTCCGCCAGGCGCTCCAGCACGCTGGCGTAACCCAGGAACGTGCGCTCGGATTTTTCCAGCCACGTCGTCGGCACGGGCGCCAAGTTCGCCAGATCGTCGGGCGAGATTATGTGCGGCTCGAGCGCAGGCACACTGATGCGCAACACGCCGCGCGTCGGGGCGTCGAGCACGCCCGTGTCGCGCAGGCCGAAACTCCGCTGGTAAGCCCGCAGCGCCGCGACCGTTTGTGCACCGGGAACGCCATCGATTGAGCCGCAGGAAAATCCCCGGCGATGCAGCTCCACTTGCAACTCAAGGGGCGATTCCACCGGACGCGATGGGTCACCCCCGGCCGTCGCGGGTGCGGCCGGTTCCTGCGCGCACATGACAACGCTCACGCCGAAGCAGACGAGAGCGCGGAAGAGAGCGATGGACACCCGCGAGGAATGAGCGAATCGCGCGAGGAAGGAAAGTCGGAGAATTTCGCGGCTCCACCGCGGGCGCCGACGCCCCGCTCAACGCTCGTCCGCCGGAAGAAGCGCGGCGAGCCACCGGGCCACCAGCCGGTCGAGCCGTAGCGCGAAAATCAGATACACCACGAGCAGGGCGATCACGCACGTGTCGGCGAGACCGTTGTAGGTGTGAATGATTTCCCGCTGCGTCCAACCGTAGTCCTCGTGGAGTGCGTTCATGTCGCCGCCCCGGTCGTCTTCTCCGTGCATCATCGTGCCGTAGGGAATGCCTTCCTCGCCGCGTTTCACTTTTTTCCAGAACGCGTGGGTCTGGAAAAAACTCGCGCCGCTAATGAAGAGGAAAACATAGCGGCACGCGCCCCATTTGAATTTCTCCGGTAGCTGCACGTAGAACAGCGCCATCATTGCCGCCGCCAGATAGAACTCCCCGCCGATCCCGCCGAAAGCCAGCCACATGACCGCACGATGCTCCGGGAGCTTCCACGTCATGTAGGCCTGCACCAACGCGAGCACGACCGCGAAAATCATGGGCCAGATCTTTCGCTCTCGCGCGCCTGCGATGAACAACACCACCAGCAGAAACAGCACGCCGCAGTAAACGAATAGCGACTTCTCGTCGCCGATAGTGGTCCAGCCTAAGGGCAGCGGCAGCGCGCGCTTGCCCGTAAACCACGCGACCGTCGCGTGCCCGAGCTCGTGAATCCACACATGAAAGCCTTCGAGAAAAAACCCGAAAAAACTCCGCTGCATCAGCACCGCGAGTCCGACGACGAGCGGCGGGGCGATGGCGTTGATGATCCAGCTGTCGAACGACGTCGGATCGTAGGGATTGGCGGGCGGCTCAAACTCCTGCGTCTCCGGGGTAGGATCAGCAGCACGCGCGGGAAGCATGCTCACCGAGAATGCCGCGGCGAAACCCGCGCACAAGCGGGATTGCCGTCGGGGGACGTGGGGCCGAAAGCGCCAACCCCAGCCAATCGGCCTCGCGAGGACTTCGATTTCTGACGGGGTCAGGGAGCTCGGAACAAACCAAATCTGGAAATCAGGAACTCAGGAAACAGACCGGAGAAGTCGAGCACCGCGCCGTGCTTCTTTTCCTGAGTTCCTGAGTTCCAAATTGGTTCGGCGGCCTTCTTCGGCCCGAACCGCGACGTTACTTGATGGCCGAATAGTCGGCCGGCGTGAGATACACGGAGTCAGGCGACTTCGCCGTGAGCTTCCCGTCTTTCTGCGATGCCGCCGCCACTTTCGTCCACTCGGGATCCTCGCGGAATTTTTTCCAGGATGCGGCTGCAGCTTCGCGGCTGGGATAGGCCATGAAATAGATGAGCGTGGTCCCCGCGCCCTTGTCGGCGTCCATCGGATGGAAATAGCCGAGGTTGGTCATGCCATGTTTGTTGAAGAGTCCGACGGTGTGATCGCGGAAGCGCGCATCGAGCGCGCCCAGCTTGCCCTCGGGTGCCGTGTAGGTGCGCATTTCGAAAACGCGTGCCGCACCTTTGCCGTTACCGGCATCCATCGCCTTCGAGTAGTCCGTCGGTTTGAGGTAAATCGACTCGAGTTTCGCGACGATCTTGCCGTTCGCCTCGGTCTTCTTCGCGACTTCCTTCCAAGCCGCATCGGCGACGAAAGCTTTCCACGATGCGGCGGCCGCCTCGCGACTCTTGTGCTCGAGGAGGTAAATCAGCTTGTCCTCTTTTCCGTCCTTCACCTCCGCTGGCACCCAGTAGCCGACATTTTTCATGCCGTGCTTCTCGAATAGTTTCAGCGTGTGGTCGCGGAAGCGGGCCTGCAAGTCGGGCAGTTTGCCCGGCGCGGCGGTGTAGGTGCGGAGTTCGTAAACGCGGGAATCAGCCGCCGCAGAGGCGGTCAGCGCCGCGAGGCAGCCGATGACGAGAGCAAGACAGAGTCGGGGGAGTTTCATAGGGGCGAGTAAAGGCCGGCAAGAATTGGCACGATCGCATCCGAGTCAACGCGCGGCATGACGCCCGCGCGCACTACAACACGAACGGTCGCGGCAGATGGAGTTGCGCCAGCACTTCGGGAAACGCCGCGCGCGCGGGCGAGTCGATGAGGAACTCCTCCGCGAGTTCCTTGGCTCCCCGCGCCCGCAGATTCGCGTAGACGTGCAGCTCGAACTGCAGTCCGAGCACCCGCGCCTCCTCCGGCAGGCCGAGCGCGCGCAGGACGAACAGCAACGCCTCCACTGTGGAAAAGCGCCCGTGATCCAGTTGGCTGCGCAACCAGTAGCGGCTCTCCCCCACCATGGGCAGATTTACGATCCGCGCTTGCCCGCCCAACTCCTGCGCCATCGTCGAGGTCTCGCGCCAGGAGCCATCGAGCAACACCACCTGCGCTCGGTCCGCCGTGAGGTCAGCGGGCATGGGTTCGCCCTGCGGGTGCAAAATCCACAATTCGCGCCCTGGCATGCGTAGGTCCGCCAATTTCAATTTGCGCTCGCGCCGCCAGAGATGCTGTCGCGCCGCCGGCACGATGCGCTGGATCAGATGGCTTGTGCTGCTCGGCCGAAACCATTCGCGATGATGCGTCAACACGTCGATCTCGAGCGGACACACCACGGTCTGTTGTCCCGCGCACACGCACCACCGCGGCGGCAGCCGACACCGCTCGCACCGGACGGATTTTTTCAGGACGACGCTACGCACCGCAGCAAGACATCGGCCGACTCACGGCTTCGCCTGCCGGACGAACTCGATATCAAATGTCTGCTGCATCTGCGGCTGCGTGTATTGCCCGGCGAACTTGTCCGCCTGCGGATCGTAGGTGAGGAGATACGTCGCGCCCGGGTAGCCCACGTCATTGAGTTCGACGGCGACCTGCAGCCCCGGGCCGCCCTGCATCCAGATGGCGCGGGACACGCGAATCGACTTCGGATTGAAATAACCTGCCTCCATCGCGCCGCTGAGATCGGCGTTCTTCAACTCCAACACGTAGCCACCATCCGCGCGCACCCAGCGACCGAGCAATTTCTGCACCGCGTCGGGCACGGCCTTGGCGGCGCCGGCGACCGCGGGGGCCGGTGTTGCGGAGTTCGCGGGCTTCGCCGTGCCCGCGGGAACGGCCGCGCCGCCTGCGGGCGCGGAATTAGTCGTCGGCGCTGAGGCCGTAGGCTCCGTCTTTTGGCAGGCGACGAGCCCAAGTCCCAACGCAGCGATCAGCGCGCATCCGCGCCCATTCAAGAATTGCATCGCACCACCTGATCGCCCGCCTGCATCGGTGGCAAGCACCCGCCAGCCGGATCAGAACGCCCAGCGCAGGCCGGCCGTGTAGGTGATGCTATCGGGCGCCTTCCGCACATGAGCATAACTGGCGGACACCACACCGGCCACTTCAGCCGAGAACCAGTGGTTGGCCTCAAGCGAGGCGCGCACCACCTGCCCGCGCGCGTTATCCTGATCGAACGCATCCGAGAATCCGAGACCGGCGTTCAAGGCCGTGCGCGGCGCGACCGAAAATTCATAACCCGCCCGCACCCCCCAGAAAGCGCCGTTGTCCCGTCGTGCCGCGGGGCCACCCAAGCGGTGCCAGGCATGTCCGAGTGACGCTCCGAAGTAACCCGTGCCATATTCCGTGGGCCGGTGAGTCAGCCACGAAGCAGCCAGGGCACGATCGGTCGCGCTCGCATTGGCGCCGGTCGCGTCGACGTAGGAGTAACTTAACCCCAGATCCACCGCCTGAGAAAAGGGCACGTTCACGCGCGCCGTTGCGCCCATCGCATGATCGAGCGACGAGCCCGTGAAGTGATCGTAGGTGAAATCGGCGCCGGCATAACGCTTGCCGATCAAGCCGGATTCGGCCGCGGCTGATTGCGCGAATGAGGCGGTGCTCAACGCGACGAGAGAGAAGCCGAGAGCGGCGGTGAACGAGCGGAGAGGAATCTTCATGGGACGGTTGGGTGAGGTTGAGCGGAACGGCCAGAGCGACCGTGGCCGCAGTGTTCGTCCGCACCTCGCCACTCCAATCCCGAACGTGTCCCCGCACGGGCATTTCAATTTTGTTTACGCGCCGCGGTAAACATCGCGTCAATTCCCGTGCGCGCGGGCAGTCCGGCATGGCCCTACCTCCCGGTCGGCTTGGAAAGTTCAGTCGGCCAACCCACCTCGATCAAAATTGCCCGCGCACGCCGACGTTCCAAAACGCGCCGTAATCGAGATGCCCGGTCTTAAGATCGCTCCGGACCGGACCAAGGTAGGTCCGCTCCAGTTTGTTGAAGATGTTTCGCACGTTGGCGAAGACCGTCAGCTTCGACGAGAACCGGTAGGCCAGGTTCATGTCATGCGAGAGCCGCTCTCCCGTCATCGTCACCCAGCCATTCGCCGGAATCGCACCACGCCGATGGATCGGCACCCACACGACGTTCCAGCGGAAGCTGAACCCGCGCCGATGATCGAAGGAGAGGCCGCCGGACACCAGGTTCTCCGGTCGGCGGAAATTCTCGTAGTCGTCGTAGTGCAAAATCGTGTAGTTGGAAAACACGGACAGTCCTTTCCACATGCCGGGCAGGAACACCATGTTTTGCCGGTAGCTGAGCTCGAGCGAGCCGACGTGCGCCTTCCCTATGTTCTCGCGGGTGGTGACGCGGAAACCGCGCAGATCGAGGTTGTCCTGGTTCGGGAAGCCCTCGTCCGGCCCCAAGAAAACGGTATTCGTGCGGATCAATTGCGCGATATCGCGACGGGTCGCGGTGACCGTGAAGAAACCAGCGCGTTTCGGGAAATAATATTCCGCGGCGAAGAAGAGGTTGCGGCCGTGCTCCGGCTGCAGGTTCGGATTCGCGATCATCGCGGTGGGCGGAGTCACGTCCTCGTTAATCGTCACGCTGCCCGTGAGGAATTCGAGGTCCGGCCGGGTGATGGAATTGTTGAAGGAGGCGCGCAGGACGAAGTCGTTCGTGATCCG
>JANPIT010000950.1:0-11028 GCA_031425115.1 Opitutaceae bacterium
AATCCCCGCGAGCCCTGCTCAATCGGAACGCCGCGTCACCGCGCTCTCGATCAGCGCGCTCCACGCGGTCAGCGAACTCTCCGTCGCGGCCGTGAATTCCTCCGGCGTCAGCCGGTAAACATGAATGGAATACCCGAGGGATGCCTCCGGCTCACGCACGCGCAGGTAGTGGCACAGGCGGGCGAAGCGCAGTTGATCGTGACGATTGATGCCGGTGCGCCACTGGGCGGCGGACGCATCCTTTTCCAGTTCGGCGCGGCGCGAGGGCTCGCGCGTGTAGACGTCGAACAGCGGCTCGAGCGCGCGCAGTTCCTGGTATTCCGTCTCGTGCGCGAGCGTCCACGGGCCACGGATGGAACTGTAAACGTGGGACAGCGTGGTGGCGCTAATGGCATAGATGCCCGGTTCCAGGCGCACGTAGGGTTGCGGGATCTTGAAGCCATTGACGAAGGGCAGCCGCTTCGCGCGGATGCCGTAGTAGTCGGGCTCGCCGAGACCGAAATAAGAAAGGAACACCGGTGCGATGCCCGCGTGCGCGTCGAGCCAGCGTTTGAGCTCTGGCAAGTCCTGGCCCCAGTCGAGGGAGCTGTCGACGAGGTGACGGTGGCCGTTGGCGGGCCCGCCGCCGAGCGCGTTGAAATACGCCAGAAAGCTCGGAGCGATGCGCGCGGTCTCCGTCACCTGGCCCGCGAGCAGCGCCAGCACGGCGACGCGGCCGATGCCGCGCGAAAAAAGCCAGTGACCGAGCGCTCCCGCCGCGATGAACAACACGGGATACGTCGGCAAGATGTGGCGGTGCCCGATGTTGAGATTGCTCCCGAGCGAGATCGCCCAGTAGACCCCGAAGAGCACCGCCAGCGGCGTGACGGCGTAAAGATCCGGGCGCACGGCCGAGGGCGTTCGCCGCCAGCGCGCGAGAATCATGGCGCCGACCAGCAGCGTGGCCGCGAGCAGCGCGAGCGTCGTCTTCAGCGCAAACGTCCACGGAAAAAAACTCACCCAGCCGGTCGTGCTGTAGTCGCCGTTGAGATAGGCCGAGCGGACCTGCGCCGTTTCTACGACGTAGGCCGACCCGTAGAGGAACGATTCGGGCAGCACGCGCCACGACTCCAGCAGGCGGATGAATTTTCCGATGCCGCCGATGTGCAGATCGAGCACCTCCCACGGGCGCACGAAGTGGGCGGCGGCGGGAAGCGCGGGATTGAAGGCGCCGTAGTTGAATCCATAGCACGACCAAATCACGATCGCCGCGACGCCGCCGTGTGCGAGGGCGGAGAGGGCCGCCGCGCCGACCTTGCCCGCGCGAGTGCGAAACGCCCGGCCGAAAAGCACGAGCGGTTCCGGGTTCCAGGCTCGCCCGCAGGCCATCACCACCATCATCGGAATCAGCACGGCCGCGGAGTGTTTAGCGACGCACGCCAGCCCGAAGACGATCGCGCTCAACATCCACGCCCCAGCTCCCGGGCGGTGGAGGTGCCGCCACCACGCGCCGCAGCTCGCGAGGAAAAAAAACGCCATGCACATGTCCGACGTCACGAGCACGCCGTGCGCGAGGAACGTCGGGCAGAACGCGAACAACACCAGCGACACGAAGCCGCCCGCCGTGCCGAACAATTTGCGCGACCAGAGAAACACCAGCAGCCCCGTGCCGACGCTGAACACCGCGATCATCGCCCGCGCGCGCATCAGCATCGGAAAATGATCGTGGCCGGTCTCGTAGAAGAATTGGTGGCCGATGACCTGAACCTCGGAGGAACGCCAATAGGCGTTGCCCTCGAGCTTCGGAAACGGCGCTTTCGCGAGCGCCGCGGGGATCGCGGCCCAGCGCTGCGGCAGGATGCCGTTTTCCGGATGCAGGCGATAATCTTGCAGGTGCCAGTAGGCGTATCCGGCGGTCAGATGCAGCACCTCGTCGGCAGTCACGCTTTTCTTCGACACCGCCCACAACGCCAGGCTTGCGTGCACCGCCAGCACGAGCGCCACGCCTAACGGCACGAGCAGGGATCGTTTCGCTCGCGCGAGCATCGCGGTCAACCGGTGAGCGCCGCGCGCAGGCTCGCCGCCACGTGCCCCACATGATCGGGCGTCATCTCGGGAAACATGGGCAGCGAGAGCACGGTGCGTGCGGCCTGCTCGGCATTCGGGAATGTGCCTGGGCGCAGTCCGAGCCCCGCGTAGGCTTTTTGCAGGTGAATCGGAATCGGATAGTGCACGACGGTCTGCACGCCGCGCTCGTTGAGCGCGCGTCCGACCGCGTCGCGGTCGCGTTCGAGGATGCGCACCACAAACAAATGATACACGTGCCGCCCGCACCACGGCGCCTCTACCGGCAGCGCGAGGCCCGGACAATCGCGCAACGCCTCGCGATACCAGCCGGCGGCGACGCGCCGCCGCTCGTTCCACGCCGCGAGGTGGCGGAGCTTCACGTTGAGGATCGCGGCCTGGAGCGTATCCAGCCGGGAATTATAGCCTTGGACCTCGTGGTGGTATTTCACGATCGCGCCCCAGTTGCGCAGGAGGCGGAGCTGACGCGCGAGGGCCTCGTCGTTGGTCGTGACCGCGCCGCCGTCACCGAACGCGCCGAGGTTTTTTCCCGGATAAAAACTAAACGCCGCCGCCGACCCGAGCGCGCCGCACGGGCGGCCGTCGGCGAGCGTCGCGCCGTGTGCTTGCGCGGCGTCCTCCAGCACCACGAGTCCGTGCTGCTGCGCGAGCGCGTTGAGCGCGTCCATGTTCGCCGGCTGGCCGTAAAGATGCACCGGCAGGATCGCGCGCGTGCGCGGCGTGATCGCGGCGGCCACGGCGGCGGGATCGATCAGGTAATGGTCGCGGTCGCAATCGACGAGCACCGGCGTCGCGCCCGCGTAGGAAATCGCCTCGGCGGTGGCGATGAAGCTGTTGGCGACCGTGATGACCTCGTCGCCGGCGCCGATGCCGAGCGCGCGCAGCACGAGGTGCAACGCGTCCGTGCCCGAGCCCACGCCAATCGCGTCGCGCGTGCCGCAGGCCTGCGCCCACGCTTTCTCGAACGTCGTGACCTCCGGTCCGAGGATGAACTGCCCGTGCCGCAGCACTTCGGCAATCGCCGCATCGAGGTCGGGGCGCAGGTTGGCGATCTGCAGCGGTAAATCCTGAAAGGGAACTTTGGGCGGTTGGCCGGCGGTCATGAGAGGCGGGGGCGCGGTTCCCGGCGCCACCTGCGCCAGAGGGAAATCAGCCCGGTGAGCGTGCGCCACATGACGCGGGGGCGCGAGGCGGAAGACACGCCCCCGAGGCGCTCCTTCATCTCCACCTCGACCTCGACGATCCGCGCGCCGAGATCGCGCAGGCGCACCAGCGCCTCGACCAGCATGGGAATGCCGCGCTGCGTGAGCGTGATGCGCAGGAACCAGTCGCGCTGATACGCGTGGATCCAGTTCACGTCGCGCAGCCGCAAGTCGAAGAGCGCGGCGACGATCCGCACGTAGATCCACGAGTTGAAACGCATGAGCGGGTTGTAGCCCACGCGCTGGCGGCGCACGCCGACGATCACCTCGGCGCGGCCGAATTGCTCCGCGTAGGGCGCGAGATCGCTCGCGGTCGCCGGCATGTCGGCCGGCCATAAGATCAAATAGGTGCCCGTCGCGCGCGCGGCGCCCGTGCGGAAAGCGCCGCCAATGCCCTGGTTCGCCTGGTGGCACGCCACGACTCCGGACAATTCCCGCGCGAGCTCGTCGGCGATCGTGCCGGTGCGGTCGCGGCTGCCGTCATTGACGATAATGATTTCCGCCGCGAGCCGGAGCTCGTCGAGGCTGCGGCGCAGCGCGCGGATGGCGTCGGCGAGAAGCACCTCCTCGTTGTAGGCCGGCACGACGACGCTGAGGGCGACGGCTTCCGGCTTCATGGGCCCCGCGCCAACACGCGCGCCGGCACGCCGGCGACCACTTGTCCCGGCGCCACGTCGTGCAGCACGACCGCGCCCGCGCCGATGGTCGCGCCCGCGCCAATCGTCACGCCGCCCATGATTAGCGCGCCCGAACCGATCGAGGCGCCGGCGCGGATCAGGGTGCGTTCGAGTTTCCAGGTTTGGGTCAGCGTGGTGGCGACCGACGGGTGGCGGTCGTTGATGAACATCACGCCGTGGCCGACAAACACGTCGCTCTCGATCGTCACGCCCGAACAGATGAAGGTGTGGCTCTGGATGCGGCACCGCGCACCAATGCTGACGTCGCGCTGAATCTCGACAAACGTGCCAATCATGCACGCATCGCCGAGGGTGCAGCCGTAGAGATTGACGAAGGCGTTGAGCCGCACGTCGCGCCCGAGCACGACGTCGTCGGCGATCCGTTGCAGCGACGCGGCGGGGGTCATGCGGAGCCGACTTTGACGACGGCGCCGTTTTGCTGCAAGGAAGCGCGTGCCGCTTCGAGCACTTCGACCACCGCGAGGCCAAAGTCGCAGCTCGCCGCGGGCGGCCGGCGACTGCGCAGGCACTCGATGAAATCCTGGTCCTGGCGCAGCAACGGTTCGTAGAGCTTCACCTTCGGTATCATGATCGCGCCGTCGCGCAGGATCATCTGGAACTCGCCGAACGACGAGTAGTGGTCGGCGGTCACGCCCTTGTCGTAATAGCGGATGGGCTCGAGATTGTTCATGTCGTCCCACACGGCCATCTTGTGGTCGCCCACGATGGTGAGCTGGCGGACCTTGCGCGGGTTGAGCCAAGAGGTGTGGATGTGGCAGACGACGCCCTTCGGATAGGTGAGCGTGAGGAAGCCGATGTCCTCCACCTTTTCCTGCAGAAAAAATCCGCCGGTCGCCGAAACGGTCGAGGGCGCCGCGCCGAGCAGGTGGTTGAAAATCGAGATGTCGTGGCTCGCGAGATCGTGGATGGCGCCGACGTCGCGGCGCACCGGGCCGAGGTTGGTGCGCACCGCATCCATGTAGTAGATACGCCCGAGCTCGCCGCGATCGAGATCGATCTTGAGATGCTGGACGCACGGGTTGTAGAGGAAAACGTGCCCGACCATCAGCACGCGGCGCTTTTCCGCGGCGAGTTCGCAGAGGGCGCGGCACTCGGCGGAGGTGGCGGCGAGCGGCTTCTCGCAGAGCACGTCCTTACCGGCTTCGAGCGCCTGTTTCACCAGTGCGACGTGGGTGTGCACCGGCGTGGCGACGACCACGGCGTCGATATCGGTCGCGAGCGTGATGGCCGTGGGATCGCCCGTGAGATCGACGTCGCGGAATTGCTTGCGCGCGAGGGCGAGGCGCGCGGGCGTGGTGTCGCAGACGCGCCGCACCTCGCAACCGTCGATGTTGCCGAAGCTGCGGACGTGATTGGGGCCCCACTGGCCGAAGCCGATGACGCCGACGCGCACCGTGGATGAAGCTGTATTCACCGGGGCGAGCGTCGCGGGCGGGTCGCGTTGCGTCGAGAGCGAAGTCCCCGCCCCGCGAGTGATTACAGTTTTTTAGGGCGTGCGCACCCGGTGGGCGCCCGTCACCGGGCCGTCGAGCGCGCCGCGCAGATCGTCCGCCGAGAGGCGGAAGAGCAGGATGGAGTAGCCGGCGAAGCCGTCGGGCGCACGGGTTTGGAGAAACTTACAGACCCGCGCGAAACGCAGCCGGTCGTAGGGCGCGTAGTCGGCCGACGGCGAAGTCGGGGTGACCTGCCGGCGCAACGTTTGGTAGGTTGCTTCCCGCTCCGCCGTCCATGGTCCGCGAAACGGCCCGTAGACCTCGGCGAGCACGGTCGCGCTGATCGCGTAGAGACCCGGCTCGTAGTCATATGGGACGAGCGGCGGGCTCACGATGTAGGTGGGCGTCGGCAGGAAGTGGTGGGGGCGCACGCCGTAGTGCGGCGGCCACGCGCTGCCAAAGTAGCCGAGATTGAGCTTCTCGCCGGGGCGGCGGTGCGTTTCGAGCCAGCCGCGCAAGGCGGGCAGGTCCTGGCCCCAGTCGAGTGAGCTGTCGACAAAAAGCTGATACGCCTTGGCCGGCCCGCCGGCGAGTGCGTTGAACGCCGCCAGGTAATGCGGCCGGATCGAGGTGGAGGCCACCACCGCGCCCGCGGCGAACGCGGCCCCGGGCCAGACGAGTCGCCGCTGCGTGGCGAGGAGGCCCACGCCGACGAACAGCACCGGGTAGATCGCGAGGATGTGCCGGTCGCCGATGTTGAGATGGCTGCGGAGGGCGATGCCCCACACGACGAGCGCGCTGACGAGCAGCGGCGCGGCGCGGCGCAGCCAGGCGCGGCGGTCGTCCGGGGTCGCTTGGCGTAGTGCCGCCAGCCCCACGGCCAGCGCCGCCACGATGGCGGCGAGAAAGGCGAGCGGCGTCTTGAAGAGGACGAGCGCGGGGAAAAACTGCCACCAGCCGTGCAGGCTGTGCTCACCCGCGAAAAACGCCGGCCGCGCCGCCTCGCCCGCCAGCACGTTGGTCAACCCGTAGAGCCACGCTTCCGGCAGCAGTTGCCAGCGGAGCATGGCCTCGACGATCCCGCGTTTCCAGCCGAGGGCGCCCAACATCTCCGACCAGCTCCACGCGAACTGCACGAGCTCCGGCGTGCCCGGGCCGCGCGCGCTGAAGCGGAAATTGAAGAACGCCCAGATCGTCACCACGGCAGCGACACCCTGCACCCCGGCGAGCGCGAAATTCACCGCGACGCGCCGGGCGCGCACTGCGCCTGCGCCGCCGGAGCCGGGTGCCCGCGGCGCCACCCGCAACCACGCGTCCGCGAGCGCGAGCACCGCGTAGATCGGCGCGAGCAGGACGCCGTTAAATTTCGCCACGAGCGCGAGCCCGCTCATCGCGCCCGCGAGGAGGCCTGAAGCGAGATCGCGGCGCTCGAGGTGACGCCAGAAAAACCAAGGCGCGAGCGTGAGCATCGTCGCGGCGGCGAGGTCGGACGTGGCGAGACCGGCATGCGCGAGGAACTGCGGGCTGAACGCAAAGAACGTGAGGGTGAGCAGCCCGCCGGCGCGGCCGAACCACGCGCGCCCCACGAGAAAAAGGAAGAGTCCGAGCGCGACGCCGAAGAGGGCGTTGACGGCGCGGGCGGTTAGCACGATCCAGTCGAGCGGGTTGTTCAGCGCGTAGAAAAAATCCCAGCCGAGCTGCCAGTAGGTCGAGTGCCGCCAGCGCAGGTCGTCCATGGGGAAACGCACGTTTTCCGCCAGCACCGGCAGCCCGAAGAGTCGTTGGGGCAGCACACCGTTTTCCGGGTGCATCCGAAAATCGCCGAACCGGTCGAAGGCGTAACCGGCCGTGATGTGCGGCAGCTCGTCCGACGTGTGGCTCTTCGTGATGGATGCGCTGACGGCGAGCCACCAAAACGCGGCGAGCAGCGCCGTCGCCGCCGCCGTCGTGACCACGTCACGCCAGTCGCGCGAAAAAGCCATGAAGCGGCGGGCGGGAGCGGCCATCGCGGGACAAAAACATGGACTCACCTTCGGGCGTCACCGACGCTGCCACAAGCCCGAACCCGATTCATGGATGCCGCCGAATACGACAACCTCGAGCGCGTGGAACGCGACCACTGGTATTACTCCGGCAAGCGCCGGCTCGTGCGCGCGTGGATTGATCGCGTGCGGCGGCCGGCGGCGGCGGACGTGTTGCTCGATTGCGGCGCGGGCACGGGGCTGTTTGCCGAGGAGATGGCGGCGAGCTGCCGCGTGCTCGTGCTCGACGATCACGAGGAGTCGCTGCGCTTGCTGCGCCGGCGTTTCAAGCCGGAGCAAATCCTGAGTCTCTCGGGCGCCGCGGTGCCGCTCCCGGCGCAGTCGCTCGAGTATGTGACGGCGCTCGATGTGCTCGAACACGTGCCCGACGACGCAGCGGTGGTGCGCGAGTTTGCGCGGCTGCTGCGCCCCGGCGGCCTCGCTGTGGTGACGGTGCCGGCGAGCATGGCACTTTGGAGCGAGTGGGACGTCGTGCTGCATCATCATCGCCGATACGCACGCGCACAACTCGGGGCACTGTTCGCGCCGGACGCGTGGGAGATTGTGCACGTGAACTACACCAACGTGCTCGTCTATCCCGGCGTCTGGGCCGTGCGGAAATTCCGCGAGCTCCGCGGCCGACTCGGTCTCGGTTACCCCTCGGCGCGCACGGAGGATCGCATGCCGCCGCGCTGGCTCAACGCGCTGTTGCGCGCGTCGTTCACCGGTCTCGCGGGCAGCCGGGTGCCCTTTCCGCTTGGCGTGAGCCTCGTATTGGTGGCGCGGAGACGATAGGGCGCGCCCTAACCTCCATCGCTACTGTTTCAACCGCGCCAGCGCGACCTCGCTGCCGTCGGGCCCGCGCAGGGTGATCAGCCCGCCGGCCATCGGCCGAGGTTGCGTGAAACGGTTGAAATGGAGCCGCACGGTGGCGGGCCCGCTCAAGCGCAGCGGCCAGGCGGCCGCCTTCGCCGGACCCGCCGGCGTGCCGCGCAGGTCCGTGGGCGTCACCTCGAGGCGCGCGTTGCTCGCGTCGAAGACGAGGCGATCACGGGCGGGCGTGTGGGGCGACGTCAGCTCGATGCGCTCGACCTCGCGATCCGCGGGCAGCAACAGGCGCAGTTGGAGCGCGGTGTTCTCAGCGGCGGGCGTGTCGGCGAGGACGAGCATCTCGCCCAGCAGGAGCGGATCGATCCGCCGGCCGTTGCGGACTTGAAATTCGAAATCGTCCAGCACGAAGGCCGGCGAAAAGTTCTTCGCGATGTAGTCGTGCAGCGCGCCCGCGGGCGCGAAGTTCCGCCGCGTCAGGTAGTTCATGTGGTCGCGTTGCACGATGATGCAGGTGCGCGGGTGGGCCTCGAGCGCCTGGATGATCGCCTGCTGGCGCGGCGGGGTGAGGAGCGAAAACCAGTGCGTGACATTGGCGAGCGTCGGCGTGGGCAGGCCCGTCCAGAGGTTGAAACTGAACATGCCGGGCTCCGTGAAAACCATGTCGGCATGCGCGGTGGCGTTGAGCGCCAGCAGCCGAAACAGCGCCGTTGCCTCCGTGGGTAAACGCAGCAGCTCCGCGCCCTGCAACGCGAGGTCGCTGCCGTCACGGTAGCGCCGGGCGGCGCTGCCGAAACGCCAGCCAAAGGTGACGACGAGCGCCGCGAGGACCAGCCGCGCGGCAAAGGCTCTGCTGTGGCTGCTCGTGCGCGGAAATCGCGCCGCCAGCCACGTGACTGCGCCGTGGGCGCCGATGGCGGCGAGCGGCAGCACCAGGAACGTCCCCCACGCGATCTGGCTGCCCGCGACGGGAAACGGGTGGAGAAACTGGCCGAGCGCCAGCAGACCCACCCACGCGCGTGCGGCGCGGCTCGCGGCGGTTTCGCCGGGCAGCGGCCACAGGAAAACCCAAAGGCACGGCGCGCCGTAGCCAAACACGATGCGATCGGGGCTGGCGTCGGGATAAGTCCACACGGCAAACGCCGCGCCGGCGGCGGCCAGCAATCGTAGTGCTGCGATGGTGACGTCCACGCCCACCACGCCACGACCGCGCAGGATGACGGCGGCGACGCACGTGAGCAGCGACACCACCGCGAAGAGCGGCGTGCCCGTGGCCCACGAGTAACTGAGACTGAAGGCGGCGGGTTGATTCATCGGCGCGATCAGGATGCCGTTGATCAACTCGGCGGGGGTGGTGCCGCGCGCGAACACCACGCCGAGCACGACGCCCGCGACCACCAGTCCGCTGGCGACGCACGTGCCCAACGTGCGCCAGCCCGCACGCGGCGTGACGTCCAGCGCCACGACCGTGACGGCCGCGCCGCTCGAGCAGGCAAAGATCAGCGCGAACGTCTGCACCCATTCGATGCCCAGGATCGAGCGCATCAGCGCGAGCGGCACGAGCACCCCGCCCACCGCGAGGAGCGCCGGCGCCCAGCGGCGCAGGCGATCGTTTTCATGGTGCAGGAGGATCCATGCGAGGGCCGACAACACGACGAAGCCCCCCACGTTGATTTTGGTGAGCGCGAGCGCCGCCGCGACCGCGCCGGCGACGATCCCCCACGCGCGCACGCGCTCCCCGTCGATCCAGCGGTAGCCGAGCGCCGCGGAGGCCGCGACCGCGAGCGCGATGAGTCCGCCGGGGTGCGAGGGCTCGCTGACCATGATCCACAAATACGGAAAGATCGCCGCGAGCGCGGCGAGGCTGAGAAAAAAATTACGCGTGGCCTGCCGCACCATGGCCGCGCAGCAGAGCGCGCAACCGGCCCACGCCGCCAGCGTGAGCAGCCGCCCCGCCACGTGCGTGAACGGCAGCCCCAGCGCGTGCAGCCCGGAGTAGAACACGAAAGGGAAGGGCCCGTATTGCGAGTAGACCTCGCGATACAGGCCGCCGTGCTCCGCGAAATTTTTCAGCGAGATGAGCACGTAGCCCTCGTCGTCGTAATACATGAACGCGCTGAACATGAGCATGCCCGCCGCGAGCGTGAAGGCCGCGGCCACGCCGGTGAACACGAGCGTGCGCCACCAGCCTGAACTCGCGGGAGGACGCGAATCAGTCACGCGCAGGGGAGTCCAGTCGCGCGCGGTCGGTGCCCGGGCGGTGTTTCACGATGTAGTTCGGCCGCCGCTTCACCTCGTCATAGACGCGCCCGAGATACTCGCCGAGCACGCCGATCCCGATGAGTTGGATGCCACCCAGGAAAAGCACGAGCGTGACAAGGGTGGTGAAGCCCTGCTGCGAATTCTCCATGCCGAGCACACGCCACAGGATGAAAAAGACGCCGGCCGCGAAGCCCAGCGCGGCCACGAACAGGCCGGTGAACGTCAACAGCCGCAGCGGCAGGTGCGAGAAGCTGAAAAGTCCGTCGAGCGCATAGCGCACGAGCCGGCGGAAGGTCTGCTGCGGCTTTCCCGCCGCGCGCTCCTGCCGGTCGTAGAGCACCTCGGCCGTGGGAAAACCGATCCACGCGCGCAGGCCGGGAAAAAAACGATGCCGCTCCGGCAGGGCGTTAAAGGCCTCGACCGCCGCGCGGCCGAGCAGGCCGAACGTCCCGCTGTTCGCCTCGATCGGATAATCGGAGAGCCGGCCGAACACGCGATGAAAGGTGTCGAAGCCCAGGCG
>JANPIT010000951.1:0-10225 GCA_031425115.1 Opitutaceae bacterium
GAGATGCGCACGTCGCCGCCGCGTCCCGGCGTGATCGGCACGATGCCGAGCGGCGGCAGATTCACGACGAACGAGGAAGCGAAATTTCCCGCGGGGTTGTCATCGGTGAAACCCTTGGGCAGCGCGTCCGTGGATTCGATGAGCGGTCCGCCGCCGAAACTCAGCGACCATGCGTTGAGCGTGGCCTGCCGCGTTTCGTCGGCGATTACGAGGAGCCATTCGCCATTGGTGGCGATGCCGTCGAAAACCGCCAGAGGACAGAGCGGCTGGAAGCGGCCGGAGAATGGCGCGGCACCGTCGGCGATGGAGACGGGAGCGTCGTCGGCCAGGGTGGTGCCGATAAAATTCGAGCCCGCCCCGCCGATCGCGCTGAAGAGGTCGATCGTCGTGCCATCGGGCCCCCGGAGCGTGAGCGCCACGTTTTCCACCGCCGGATGATCGAGGGAAAAGGTGAGCGCCAGACCGGAGACCACCACCGGCTGCTCGGCGAAGCCCGGAGAGACGGTCTCGGCGGAGATGCGCGCCCGATCGAGGACGATCGAGTGCGCGGCGATGTCGATGGAGCCACCCACGCCCGGGCCCGCGGTGGCCGCCGAGATTCTGGCGCTGTCGCGCGCCTCGAGGGTGCCGGCGCGCAGGACGATATTGCCGCCCGCGCCGCCGCGCAGGAGCCCCAGCGTCTCGGCGGCAATGGCCGAACCGGGATCGGCGACGAGGATGCGGCCTGCCGTCGCGTCGATATCGCCGCCGGCGCCCAATCCCGCAGTGGTGGCCGAGATGCGCCCGCCGTCGAGCACCGCGAGCGTGCCAGCGATCCGCAGGCGCAACTGCCCGCTCCGTCCCGCGAGCGTCGGGCTGAAGGTACCGACATTGATGCCGGTGATGAGGTCGGCGCCGCCGCCGGAGATACGCAGGCTGGCGGCGTGGAGATCGATATCGCCTCCGGCGCCGCCTCCGAAGGTCGCGGCAGTGATCACGCCCCCATCGACGATCTCGACCGGCCCGGCGACTTCGATCTGTACGCGTCCGGCGGCTCCGCCCACCGCCGGCGCAACCATGCCGTCGAGACAGCCGCGCGTGAACTGGGAATCGACACTGATCGCCGCGAAGAACCCCTTGCCATCGATCGACACACTCCCGGCGCGCACGGTGATGTCGCCACCGGCGCCCATCCCCAACGTGTCCGAAATGATCGAGCTGCCATTGGCCACCGAGAGGCGGCCGCCGATGGTGAGGTGAAGGTCGCCCGCCGCGGCGTCGGAGGTCTCGAGCGACGTGGTGGTAATCAAACCGCCATCGCGCACGGTGAGATTGCGGCTGACGTCGAGGCGCACGTCGCCGCCAGGCCCGGTGGCGCCCGCAAACGCGCTGATCTGCGTAAGCAAGCCGCTCACCGCGACATTGCGTGCGGAGATGGAGATGTCGCCGCCCGTGCCCGGGCCGAAGGTGCTGGCGTCGATTACGCTCCCATCGAGGATCGCGAGGTCTTCCGCTTCGACGCGAATATTGCCCACGCGGCTGTCGCCAGTCGTAAAGCTGAGGATCGCCGAATTGCCGGAGATGGAAATGGTCGGCGCGGCCAGCTCGACGACGGGTTCGTTGCCGGGATCGGTCTCGGTCGCGGTGGAGATGGAACTGAAGTCGGCGAGGGTGAGCGATTGATCGAGTTTCACCGACGCTTTGTCGCCGGGATTGCGCGCCGCGACGGCGACGTTGGAGTTGGACATGGTCAGCTTGCCGCCGCGGATGACCACGTTGCTGGCGTTCACGTTCACATTGGTCATCTGCGTGACGTTGGTCATCTGCACGCCGCCGCCGATGAGCGACCACATCCTGCCCGGTGCATTCGCGAGATCGGTGCCCTCGACCGTGATCGGCCCGGCCTTGCCGGTCAAAAAACCAAAGGCCGCTGGCGGCGCGCTCGTGAGCAGGGCGTCGTCCGGCCCCGGCAGGGCATTGAAGCGCACCCCATCTTCGAGCGCGAGGTGATCTCCTGTCGCCACAGCAAAACTCCCGCTGACATCGACCGAGGCATTGGGACCGAAGAAGACCCCGTGCGGATTGAGCAGGTAAAAATTCGCCTCGGGGATGCTCGAGCGGAGCAATCCGTCGATGGAGGAACCGTTGTTGCCGGTAACTCGCGCGAGGATGTTCTTCACGTCACCCGGCCCGGAGAAAGTCGCGGAGTCGCCACGCACGAGATTGAACTCGCGGAAGCTGTGGAAAAGGTTGCCGCCGACTTTTTTTCCGAGGTCGGCAGGGATCGCAAAGCCGGGCCCGGAGAGGTCGCGGACGGCGCCGAGGGAACCGTCGGTGAGGACCTTGCCCGTCTGTCCCTGCGCGGCCCCCGCCGCGAAGCAGGCGAGAAGGAGAGCGGAAGCTCGAAGCAGAGCGGTTGGGCCAAAGGCCCGAAACAAACCAGCCCAGGGCTTTGGCCTGGCCTGGCTTGTCTTGCACCGCTGGCGCCGTGCTGTGAGTCGTGTGGCAAACGGCATCATGCGCTCGGGCTCACAGTGACGCACTTCCTTCCCCGGAAGCACCGCATCGAGGCGAGCACTCCGAGTCCGCTGAGCAGCGCGCCGCACACGCCCGGTTCAGGCACGGCGACGAGGAAGACGTCGTTGCCGCCGCTCAGGAAGCTGGCGTTGGGATTTCCGGGGTTGAAGTTGCCGTTGTAGTAGATGTTGAAGGGGCGCCTATCGAGGGTGAAAAGTCCGCCGTTGGGAATGCCGCTGATCGTTCCGGTGGTCGAGCCCGCGCCGTTGTTGAGGATGATGGCAAAAAGGTCGCCCTCCGTGAGCGCGAGATTCACCAGCGACCCGGCGAAATCGCCGGCCAACGAGATATTACCCGCGGCCACCACCAGTTGATCGTAGCCAGTCCCTGGCAGCCTGCCGTTGAGTTCGAGGCGGAAATGCGAGGTGTCCGAAAGCGTCAGGCCGTTGACGATATTCAGCACTCCGGGAGAAGCGCCGGGGGCCACAATGCCGTTGTTGATCAGCGTCCCGATGGTCCCCCCGCCCATCAAGAGGCCGTTGTTGGCGACGGTGCCAGTGATCGTTCCGCCGGTCACGACATCAAGCGTCGCCCCGGCGGCGATCGCAACCGCCGGGCTGCCGATCGCACCGCCATTGGCGACTCGCAGGATGCCCGAGTTGACCGTGGTGGGACCAGTGTAGGGATTCTGGCCGCCGAGTTCCGCGAGGCCTGTGCCGATCTTGGTCAGGGAAATGTCGCCGCAGATGGCGCCATTGAAGAGGACCGCCTGGTTTCCGTCGCCGAAAGACAGGGAGGCCGGAGCCGCAGCAGTGTTCTTGATGCGAGCGGCGCCGAGCGTGTTAGCCGTGAGGCCATTGATCGTCTCGGTCTTGCCGTTCAGGTCGAGATCCGCGGATTGGTCCAGTCCGGGATTGATGATCACGTTACCTTTGCCGGCCCCGTGCGGGATCACTTCGTTAGCGCCCAATTGGAGCTGGCCGCTCGTCAGAGTCGTGTCGCCGCTGTAGCTGTTGCCGCTATTGCCGAGGACCACCAAACCGGAGGTATTGGTCACGCCAGTTAGCCGCGCGGGGTTCACTTGGTTATCCTGGATCACGCCTCCGAGGATGGTCAGGGCGCTTCCGGTCAACTCGAGGGTGCGGCTCGCATTGACGTCGGCGTTCGTGACCGGGCCATTGACGGTCAGGGCTTTGCCCTCGGGTAAGTGATTCGCCACCTGAGTCGTGCCGCCGCTGCCGATAGTTACAGGGCCATTGAGGGTGAGCGCATTGCTCCCGACGACGGAGGCGAGCGCATTGCCGGAAAGGATCACCGCGTTGCCGATCGTGCGATCGCCACCCACTGCGGAGACCGCCGCGTTCGTCACCGTGAGCGTCCCCGTGCCCACCGGACCCGAGACAACCACGCCGCTGAGTGGGGTGGAATTCGCCCCGATGCCGACCATGCCCGAAGTCGTGGTGTAGGCGCCCGTGAAAGTGTTTTGCCCAGAGAGCACCCACATCGCCTGGGTATTCTGCAGCACCGTCAGGACGCCTCCGCCGGTATCGTTGCTCAGGATGCCGCTCACCTCGTTGCAATCGGTATTGGTGCCGCCCAGGACGAGAGTCTTTCCCGAAGCACTGCCGCTGTTATTCAGCACATTGGAAAGGATCAACCGCCCATAACCGCTCGACTCGATGGTGGTGGTCCCCGAAGTGGCCGAGAGTCGGATCTGGCGATCGCTGGTCTCCTCGGCTCCGACGTAAGCAAGGGTTGTCGAATTACTCCCGGAGCCGAGGACCAAGGTGCCTGCATTTGCCCCGAGGCTGCTCGACGCAAAGCCGGTGCCACCGAGTGAAGTGACGATGAGAGTGCCCGTATTCAACACCGTGTTGCCAGTGTAAGTGTTGGCGCCCTTGAGCACGAGAGTGCCGGGGCCGGTTTTGGTCAGCGCCGGCGCGCCGCTCGCGACAACGCCGGAGATCGGGCCGGAGAGCGTGGCGAAATCGGTCGAGGTGTTCGGGTTGTCGTTCACCTGGACGGTGCGGCCCACCGTGCCTAGGTCGAGCCCATTGACCCACTCCGTCTCGGCGAGCGCCGTGTCACTGCTTAAAACAAAACCGCCCAAAGCCACCGGCACCACCGCCCCGGCCCCGCCGAAGTTCACGGTGAGCTTGGTGGGGGAAGCGGCGAAGCCGCCGAGGTTACTGATAAAGTTGATGCCGCCGCTGCCTGGGGTCGGCGCTAAGTTGACGTTGCGGGTGATGGTACCGCTGGATTGGAAGATGCCCCCGAGCACCAATGGGCTGGCCGTGGGGAGACTCTGCCCATCGACGGCGCGCAGCGTGCCGCCGAGCACCGTGGTCGTCCCAGTGTAAGTGTTATTGGTGTTACCCATAATCCAATTGCCGCCCCCGGTCTTTTGGACGTTCAAGACCGCCGTGGCGCCGCCGGTCGGGTTGACGAGTTGCAGGTCCATCTCGTTGTCGCCCGTCGAGGTGCCACCCAGCACCAGCGTCTGCGCTACGGTGTTGCCTGCGGCGGTGTAAGTGACCGGTGCCGGGTTATTGAAGATGAGGGTGGAGTTGTTGGCGCTGCTGGCAAGAATGCCGCCGCCCGCTCCAATGGCAGTGCCGCCAAAAGTGAACAGGCGATCCACACTGACCGATGCGGCCCCGGTATAGGAAATCCCACCTGGGGTGGTTCCGGCGAAAATGAGCCCGCCATTCCCCAGCCCAAGCCCACTTGGCTGGCCGGTATTCGCCAGATTGCTGAGGGAGACGATGCCGGTCGAGTTGATCGTGGTTGAACCCGTGTAGCTGTTCAAGCCGCTCAAGGTCAGGATTTGGAAACCTTCTTTGACAAGACTTACCGCGCCTCCGCCCGATTGCGTGATCGTGCCAGAGAAAAGGCCGCCGCCGCCGCCGGAACCTACAGAGAGGCTGGCTGGAGAGGCACTGGTGTTATCGACGAGGCCGGCGCCGTTCAACGAGAAGAAAGGAGACGTATTAAAGCCATTGAGATCGAGCGTGGCACCCTGGCGAATGACCAAGGGTGTATTAGTTACGCTCAGGGCCAGGTTCGCGGCCAGCCGGACGGTGCCCTCGTTGAGTTCGGCCGCCCTGAACTCGTTGCCGGTGGCGCTTCCCAGAACGAGCGTGCCCGCGCCATTCTTGGCCAGGGCTTGACCCGCGCCAAGCGCGACAAATTTGGAGTTGATCGTCAGAACGTCGAGGGCGCCGTCCACCCGGACGACCATCGCGCCAACATTGGCGGGTGCCGTGATGACACCGCCGGTGATCGTGGCATTACCGCCCGCCAGCAAGATCCCACCCACTGTCGCCGGACCGTTATTGATGTTCAGCGTGCCCGCGAGGGTCAAGGTCTGCGGGCCATTGATCTTCAGAGAACTGACCGTGGACGTTCCGGAGATGAAAGACCCGGTCATTTCATTGTGCTGTCCCCCCGTCAGGGCGACGGCACTGGTTACAAATCCGGGATCCGTGCCATACACAGGTGCGCGCAATTCCCCGGTGCCGTTCTGGGCCAGGGCAAAGTTACTTCCGTTGTAATAGATCGACCCACGGACAAAGCCATTCGGGACGCCCGTGAGCCGCACGATGTCGAGCGCGGTCGGCGCGATGACATTGATGCTGGCCCCAAGACTGGCTACGCCACTCAGGGAGGCAAAGGTGGCGGAGGCGTGGGCGGCGGGGAAGGCACCGGGAGTCAGCCGGATCGTGCCGTGACCTTGCTGCGGGTTCAAGGGGCCGAGCATTTCCAGCGACAAGAATGGCCCCTGACTCACCAACTCCAAGGTGCCGCCAGCCGCTTGAGTCGTCGCATCGGCGTCGAAGGTAATGGCGGAGGTGTCGGCGAGGATGCTCGTGAAGCCGCCGCCGAGTTGAAAGAGCTTCAAGGTGCCGCCCGTGATCGTCGTCGGACCGGTGTAAGTATTCATGCCGCGGAGCAGCCAGGTACCGGGATCGGTCTTGGTGAGCGACAGGACGTTGGCGCCGTTATTGGCGAGGACTCCGCTGATTTCATTGTTCAGCGTATTTTGGCCCCCGAGCGTGAGGAGCTTTGCGCCCGCGCCGGTATGGCTGAAAGTTCCGGCCAAGATCAGGGGGACTGCCCCAGCACCTTGGTGGTTGGCATTGATGCGCGCGCCGCCCGTGGTGCCCGCGAGATTGATGGTGCGCGTGGTGGGTCCTTCGGCGAAGGAGCCCGCCCCGAGATAGTCCAAGGTTGCGGTGTTGGCTCCGGAGCCGAGGTGGATGATTCCCGTGCTGGCGGCCGGGCCGAGCGAACCAAACAGGCCGATGGCGAGGGTGCCAGCGTTGACGTTGGTGTCGCCGCCATAGGTCGAGGCGGATAAAACTCCCTTATCCAAAGTCAGGGTGCCTGTGCCGTTCTTGATCAGGCGATGGCCCGCCGGACTTGCACCCAGAATGTTGCCGGCGACCGTGGTGTTGCCGCTGCCTTCGAAGGTGAACGCCCGGGAACCCGTGACGTCGGTGTTGCCCCAGATGTCCCCGGTGATCTGCAATGGTCCGTTCAGGTTGTTCGCCACGGTGCTGCCGCCGTTGCCGTTCGCATCGAAGATCGTCGCCCCGGGCCCCACCAGGAAAGACATCCCGTACCCATTGCGGCCATTGAAAGTGATGGTCCGGTTGACGGCGCCGAAGCTGAACTCCGCGAAGTCTGCCACTTGACTGAGCACGGAGCTGCCGGGTGCGTGGTCCGCAAACAGGGTGCTGCTCGCACCCAAGGTGACGGCCTTGCCGGCAAAGCTCGGCGCATTGCCCCGGATCTCCAGCGTCCCGCCGCTGGGATTGATGGCATTGGCGGTGTTGTTCGTCCCGAGACTTCCCCCGGAGGGGACGCGGAGGAACCCACCGCTGATGGTGGTGATGCCGCTGTAAGTGTTCGCGCCGCCCAGAATCAGCGTGCCCGGGCCCGCCTTGGCCAGGGCGCCTCCGCCAGCCACGCCACCCGGGATCGACCAGTTCCCGCGGCCCTCGAAGGTGGTGGCCTGGCCAGCACCGAGGGTCGCGCCGTCGGTGACGTTGGTCGTTCCGAAACTGGAAGCCAGCCGGGTCGCGCTCGTGCTGCCGGTCGTGATCACGCCGCTGATCGTGTTATTTCCCACCGAGACCAGCGCGTCCCCGATGCCCGCGGGTCCGCCGCCGCTGACGTTGAGGTTGCGGGTGAAATTGATCGGCGTAATGCTGCCACCCAGCACGAGCTGGCCGCCGCCGACTCCGGGGACGGTGGTGCCTTTGATCACGACCGCCGACGCCGCCGAGCCCAGCGCACCGAGTCTGCTGATCCCCAGGGTACCGCGGTTGACGGTGGTGATGCCGCCGTAGGTGTTATTCCCGGGGTTGCCGGCGAGGTTCAGCACGCCGCCATCGACGTTCAACGCGCCCGGGCCACCGATCACGCCGGCGTAGTCGATGGCGCCGGTCGAGTTGAAGTTGCCGCCACCGGTACCAAGGGTGATCCCACGGTTCGGGTTGAGCGTCAGACAAGTCGTGGCCGCCAGTCCGCCGCCGTCGAGGACGATGGGCCCCGCGACCCCGAGATTTGCGTCCCTGGAAAATTGCACGAGGCCGCCGGACACGCACGTCGGGCCATCGTAGAGGTTGGTCGCGGTGAGGACGAGCGTGCCGGTGCCAAATTTCTGAAAGCCCGTCCCGGCGGTTCCGGCGATGACCATGTCGAGGGTCGCGGTGTTGGCTCCCGTATCGATGGAGGGTTTGAGTCCAGGCGGAGCCGTGAGCGTGAGCGGCCCACCCACGAGGGTGTAACCCGGCATGTCAAACTGAAGCCCGCCCGCCGAGATTCCGCCTGCCTGGATGGCGACGATGCCGGTGCCCGGATTCCCGCCGAAGACGGCGATATCGTGAACGTTGTTGGTGTTATTCCAGGCGACGTCCACGGAGGGCGCGCTGGTGCTATTGATGGGCAGCGGGTCAAAACGGATGGTGGACGTATCCCAATTTCCCGCGCCCCCTTTAATCCCGTCGTTATACACGCCATTCGGATCCCAGATCAAAGAATTGACCCCGGGGATCGCCGCGCGCGTCGTCGGAGCAATGTTCGGAGCCTCGATCGTCAGGGTTTGATTGCAATCGCGGACGGAAAGGTAGTCGGCCCGGTTGGTCGCGGTGGAGACCGTGGAGCTGGCGAAGACGGTGAATTTCACCTCGCTCAGCGGGAGTGGTGCGGCTTGGGAACCCGGGCCTCCGGCGAGGTCGAGGGGCGGCACCCTTTCCCCCGCCGGTGAGAAGCTCCGGGTGCCGGTGGACGTGTCGGTGAAGACCAACTCAAATACATCGACATCGCCCGGCTGCGTTTGTGCACTGACGGTCCCGACCGAATAGACCAGCACTTCTCCCACCGCGACGCCGTTGGTTCCATTCCCCACGATGAAGTCCACCTGCATGTCGGTGAATGGATTCTTGAACTGAGTAACATCGAAGGCCGCTTGCGTCGGATCGTAGGCGACGTGCAGTTGAAACCCCTGGACGAGCGGCGGATCGACGCGCATCACCCATTTCTTCACTCCCCTCACGTAGTTGCACGTCGCGGTCGTGGTCGTCTTTCCCGTGGCTGTGGCACCCTGGCTCTCGCAAGCCAGCCCGTTGAGGAAGACCCCGCCCACCGCCAAAGCACTGGCCAGCCTCCGCCAGCGCGACCACGACCAGATTCTGCGGAGATGGTTTCCGAATGAAGGCAGCGGCTTCATAGGCTCTGAGGGTTTGCGCGGTTCCTAAATCGTTCTCAGCCCGGCGGACCTGAATTGGCGGACCTTGATGACAGCGAAAGATAAGCAGCAATACTCTTTCACTGGTCAAGCATTATTATTGCTTTTGCTACCTTATCGTTGCTGCGCTACGCCGCCTTGGGTGGGAGCGGCACGCGAGGCCGGCTCGATTTGGTGCCGGTCACCCGCGGGGTGCGGGCACGATCCGCCGGGCTCACGCTCGTGAAGCCGATGCCCGCGCGGGAATTATTTCCGCCGCAATTCGGCAGCAGACGATTCCCCCTGGAAGTCCTCCGGGCTCAGACTCACGCCCTCGCGCCCGAGCACCAGGAAGCTGCTGAAATCATCCCCGAGCCGACGGGCGCATTGTTCCTGGAGTTGGGTGGAGCCGTCGATCAGTGAGACGGAAAAATCAACGAGGCCGGCGGCGAGGTCCAGTTCCGGGGAGAGGATGGCGACCGTGCCGGCGGTGCTGCCGGTGGCGGTGAGGGCGCTTTCTGAGGAGAGAAAATTGTCGGCGACGAGCACGATGTTGCCGCCGACGAGCAGGGCGTTGGCGCTGATGCGGCTGTTCGCGAGGATCACGAATGCGGAGCCGGTGAAAATGCTGCCGCCATTGCCCCCGGCTTCGGCGAGCAGCGGTGAGTCGATGAGCGTGATGCGCCCGCGTGCCTGGAGGCGGATGAGGCCGGCATCGCCGCGCGCGGCTTGCACGGTCGCGCTGCTGGCGTCGAAGTCGATATCCGTGGCGGAGGTAATCGAGACGGTGCCGGCGCCGCTCTCGGCGGAGGTGGTGCGGACGGCGCTCCCGGTGCGCTGGGTGAGCGGCTGGTCCACTTCGAGGGTCACGCTTCCGGCGGTGCCGCGGCCGAAGGCGGAGGCTTCGATGGCCCCGGCGCTTTCGAGGGTGAGCCGCGAGGCCGTCACCCAGACGCTGCCGCCGGCGCCGCCGCCGCGCGTGCTGGCCTCGATGCG
>JANPIT010000952.1:0-2775 GCA_031425115.1 Opitutaceae bacterium
TAAGCGCGAAGACGCTAAGAGACGCGAAGGTTCGCAAAGGAAGACGGAGCCGAGACCTCGGTTTGGAATTCGAGGTTTAGGATGCGATGGAGGCCGTCTTTGAGGAGTGGAACATGGAAGTTGATCAAGAGACCGAGCGGAAGGCGCTGGAGGCGGAGATAAGTCGTGAGTTGGACGCGGTGAATGGGCTGAATCGCGTCGATGGCCTTGAGTTCGATGAGCAGCGCTTTGTCGATGAGGAGATCAGTGCGATAGGCACGTGGGATAATTTGGTGCCGGTAAGTGATCGGCAGGAGCTGTTCGCGATCTACCTGATAGCCTCGGGCGGTGAGTTCGATGTAGAGACAATCACGATACGCGCTCTCGAGTAGTCCCGGGCCCAACGCGCGATGCACCGCGAGTGCGGAATCAACCGCGTCTCGGGCAATTGCCTCGATGTGCTCGGGAACAACCACTCTTTGCATTTTCTTCGCGAACCTTTGCGGTTCTTTGCGTCTTCGCGCTTAACTTTCGCGCTCAGACGTCGAGGTATTGGACGTTGAGCGCGTTGTCTTCGATGAATTGGCGGCGCGGGGGGACTTCGTCGCCCATGAGGAGGGTGAACAAAGCGTCGGCCTTGGCGGCGTCGGCGATGTTCACTTTCAAGAGGCGGCGCTTCTCCGGATCCATCGTCGTCTCGAAGAGCTGCTTCGGGTTCATTTCACCGAGACCCTTGTAGCGCTGGATGGTGAGGCCCTTGCGGCCGTTGGCGCGGATCGTCGTGACGATCTCCAGCGGGCCGCGGAGTTCGTTCTTGTTTTCGCTCTTCTGGCCGGGGTTTTCCGTGATGGTGAAGCGAGGCTCTTCCGTCGCGGTGAAGCGGGTGATGTCGAGGCCGACCGCGGCGATCGCCTTCAGCAGCTTCGCCATTTCGGTGCTCTCGTAGATTTCGTGGATGGTGACGCGCTTGATCGGGCCCAGGGGCTTCTTCTCCGTCGGAAGGGGGGAAGCGGTGCCGTTGGCCGGCGCCGGGGCGGGCTCCGTCTGCTCCGTGAGATCGGCATTCAGATTGTGGGCCTCGAGGAATTTCGCGCGGGCGTGTTCATCCTTCAAAAACTCGTGCGTCTCCTTGTTGCCCTCACGAATGCGCGCGACGTAACGCGGGAGCAGATGCGTGGCGGCGTCATGAGAATCCAGATACTCGACAAGCGACGCGCCGTAGCGAGTCACGCCGGCGCCGAGCTTCTCGAGCGCGGCGAGGTTCTCGACAATCTTGTCGATCTGCGCGGGGGCAAAGACGTGACCGTCCGCGAGACGGGTAAGCACGACATCCTCGGAGCCGAGCTCGAGGAGGATGCGGTTGAGCTGTTCGTCGTTGTCGACGTATTGCTCGCGCTTCTTGCGCTTGATCCGATAGAGGGGCGGCTGCGCGATATAGATATACCCGCGCTCGATCAGCCCCTTCATCTGTCGATAAACAAAGGTCAGCAGCAACGTGCGGATGTGGGAGCCGTCGACGTCGGCGTCCGTCATGATGATGATCTTGTGGTAGCGCGCCTTCTCGACGTTGAAGCCGCCGACGGCTTCGTCGCCCTCACCGATGCCGGTGCCGCAGGCGGTGATGAGCGTGCGGATTTCCTCGTTGGCGAGCACCTTGTCGAGACGGGCCTTCTCGGTGTTGATGAGCTTGCCGCGGAGAGGAAGAATCGCCTGGAAGCGGCGGTCGCGGCCCTGCTTGGCGGAGCCGCCGGCGGAGTCGCCCTCGACGATGTAGAGCTCGGTGAGCGCGGGATCGCGCTCGGAGCAGTCAGCGAGTTTGCCTGGGAGGCCGCCGCCGGAGAGGGCGCCCTTGCGCACGGTCTCGCGAGCTTTGCGGGCGGCTTCGCGGGCGCGGGCGGCGTTGAGGGATTTGTCGACGATCTTCTTCGCGACGGAGAGGTTCGTCTCGAAATACATCATCAGCCCCTCGTAGGAGACGGAGCCGACGATGCTCTCCACTTCAGGCGAGAGCAGTTTCACTTTTGTCTGCGACTCGAATTTCGGGTCGCTGTGCTTGATCGAGATGACGGCCGCGAGGCCTTCGCGCACATCGTCGCCGGTGATCTGCGGATCTTTGTCCTTCAGCAGATTGTTCGCCTTGGAAAACTGATTGATCGCGCGCGTGAGGGCGGAGCGGAAGCCGGAGAGATGCGTGCCGCCGTCCGGATTGTGAATCGTATTGGTGTAACAGAGGACCTGGTCGTTGTAGGTGTCGTTGTATTGGAGGACGACCTCGACGTGGATCTCGGCGATCTTGTCGTCGGTTTTGACCTGGGTCTCTTTCGTGATGGCGACGGGTTTCGGGTGCAGCGCGGTCTTGCCCTGGTTCAGCTGCTTCACGAACTCGGCGACGCCGTCTTTATAGTAATACGTTTCTGGCTTCGGCTCGGCGGGACGTTCGTCCGTGAAGACGATTTCGAGGCCGGAGTTGAGGAACGCGAGTTCGCGGAGGCGCTGACTGATGCGGCCGGATTGGAAAACGGTCGTCTCCTTGAAGATTTCGGCGTCCGGTTTGAAGGTGATGAGCGTGCCGGTGCCGCGCGCTTTGCCGATGACCTCGAGTTTTTTCACGGTCTTGCCGCGCTCGAACTTCATGTGGTGGACCTGCTGATTGCGCGAGACTTCGACCTCGAACCATTCGGAGACGGCATTGACGCACTACGCCGGAGATGCTGGATCTTCGGGGGACCCATCCCGCGCTCGGCTCGGCGACCATGCGGCAATTGCTCGCGTCCTGGGTCGTTCACGATTTGGGAC
>JANPIT010000953.1:0-7662 GCA_031425115.1 Opitutaceae bacterium
CGTCGATGTCGTGCGCGTTGCCAGCCCGATTGAGGCCACCGTCCACCTCGGCGATCAGATCACGCCGCGCAACGCTCAGGGCCAGCGGCTCCCCGTCGACGGCAGCTCCGAGTGGCTGGGGTCGGTGATCACCTCTGGCACGGCCGGCAACCAACCCTTCCACGGTTCGGTCACGACCAGGGATGGGGTGGTGAATTACTATGCCGAAAGGGAGAACCTTACGGCGGACCGCGTGGCGTTCTACTGGCTGGAGAGGAGCGACGCCGCCATCCATTTCCAAAACTCACCCGCCACGCCGAACCTCGGCATCCACTGGCCAAAGGTGAAAAACCACTACCTGCAGGTCTGGCCATCGGACGTGACAAAATTTGCTCACTACACCGTGCCCTCGGGCGGCAGCACCGCAGCGACCGGCCTGCAGTTCACGGGCGGCCAGCAGCCGCAGGTCATCTTCCAGGACGATCCGGCTCAGTCCGAGGCGCGAATCGACAACGCCACCCAACGCTTCGTCGTCACCTTCACCGGCGGTGACGGCCTGAACCGCTCGCTGCTCAAATTCAGCGCCGCCAACGAGGTCTGGTATGTCCGGCTCTTCACCCAGATGGAGAACCGCCCGCGCACGATTGCGGTCACCAACAGCGGTTCCGGCTATACCTCTGCGCCCGCGGTCTCGTTCACCAACGGTGGGACTGGCGCGAGCGCCACCGCGACCATCTCCGGCGGAATTGTCACCGGCATCGCCCTCAACACTCCCGGGCAGAATTTCACCTCCGCCACCCAGGTCGTCCTGACCGGCGGCGGCGCCACCACCGCCGCGACCGCCATCGTCTCTGATCCCGGTTTCCTGGAGGGCGACGCGCTCAGCGCCATCAACGCCACCGCCTACGTGGGCGACCGCATCAACGCTCCCGCTGGTCACGAGATCGGCGGCTACATTGCCAGCGGCGACGGCTACCATCCCGCGGCCTATGCCGACCCGTTCGCCGTCGGCATGACGGAGGCGGCGCGCCGCGCGATCATCCCGGTCAACGCCGTGCCCGGCCGAAATGTGCTCAAGGTCTGGTGGTTCAAGAAAACCCAACCCGTGAGTGCCTCGTTCCAATCATTCTTTGTGCCCGCCAAGATCGGCACCTACACGCTCACCTATCCCGTCAGTCCCGCGACCATCGTCCTTGCCTCCAACTCCGGCAGCGGCGACCTCAGCGGCGCCGAGATCGCCGGTAGTCTTTATATCGAGAACGACCGCACGAAGACCGGCTTCAACCCCAACGAAGAACACGCCGTGACGATCGCCGGCCGCATCTACGCGCTGCGCGACGATCTCAACAACACCTCCTCCGACGGCAACGTCTACACGTCGCAGCCGTTCGCGCTCCTGAGCTACACCCATCCGACCGACAGCCGCCCGGCGATGCGCGCCTTCAAGGTCCTCCGCGAGATCGACCTTCCCGGCACGGTCGACGACAAGATCTTCAACTACCCCGTCACCGCCGGCACGATCCTGCAGGGCCCGATGCCGCTGCCCATCCTTCCGCTCCCGGTCAATTCTGCCGGCGACGTAATCAACGTCGAGGTTCCCGGCGTCACCGAGTCCGCTCCACACGGGACGGCCCCCACCGGCGCCAACAATGCCGCCGACTATCGCAAATTTACGTTCAAGGATCGCAAGGGCTATGACTGGGTGTATCGCGGCGCGCACGGTGCCGCGCCGGTGAACTCGCTCTCGATCGGGAATGCCGGCAGCGGCTATACCTCCGCGCCGACAATCGAATTCAGCGGCGGCGGCGGCACTGGCGCGGTGGCGACGGCCACGGTTGTCGACGGAAAGGTCGTCGCAATCACGGTCACTAACAACGGCAACGGCTACACGTCTGCGCCCACGGTCACCTTCACCGGTGGCGGCCCGGGCACGGGCGCCGCGGCGGTGGCCAACATCGGCCCGACCCTCGGCATGAGGTTCTACTATACGATGCGGGAGGGCTTCTTCATTCCCGGCCTCACCACCCAGCCGGCCGTCGGCACCACGTTGCCGTTTCTGCGTCCGCTCTCCGGCGGCGTCCCCCAAGGCGACCCGGTCACGGGCACGCCACTCACCGTCGTCTACCGGCCCGTTTGGCCCACCCTCGCCGCCGAGCTGCGCATCGCCGAGAGCCTCGCGCTACCGAAGTTCGGCCTGCCCGCCGTGCTCACGCAGACGAGCGCGCACGTGCTTTACCAGCAGTCCGTCGCCGTCGGCGGCTCGACTCTGGCCAGCGTCACGCTCCACGACCCGATCCGGGAAAAGACCTTCGCACTCGGTTCGGGCACCGTGCTCAGCAAAATCCCCTCGTCTGTTCTGACCAGCGACTACCAGGGCAAGACCTACTTCCAGCGGGTGCCGCCCCATCTGCAGGACCGCTTTTTCTACGATCCCAATCGTGGCACCAAGGGAGCCTTGGTGTTCCTCGGCAAATTCGTCGATGAGATCGCCGGCGAGGACTATATCAACCTGAACGTCCTGAACGCAGATGACATCGTCGCCCTCAAGGCTCTCTGCAGGAGCACCGACGGCAGTGATGGAGCCAGCCCAACGACCAAAACGAAGTGGGACGCCGCCATCGATGGACTCAACACCAAGGTCGAGACGTTCATCCCGGACCTGCTCGTGCCGGGCACGTTCAAGTCGAATGGTTCGCCGGCCAACGTCGGATCCACCACTCTGGCGAAGATCACCGACTCCGACACGGCCGTCGTAAATTACGCGCTCACCGCTACCGGCCTGGGCAGCGGCTGGGTCTCGCTCATCTTCGGCAACGGCGAGGCCTTCACACCTGAAGGCGAGCCCGTGAGCATCGCCGTCTTCAAGGTCGCTCCGCGCCTCAACACCGGCGAACTCAAGGTGCAGCCCTCCAGTAATCCGCTGGATGAGATGGTTTCGATGCGCCACTCGGGTGACTTCGCGGCCAACCCCGGCGACTACGAATTCGACTGGCGCTATGCCCCGCCGCAGGGCGGTGTCGCCCCGCCCGTCTACACTTACACGATGTCAGGCGTGGCGGCGACCACGTGGCAGTTCGTGGCCAATCCCGCGGGCCCCCTGCCCACCGACTCCGAATACGCCGCGGCGCCGGCCGCGGTCGCGTTGCCCTTCACCCTCGCCATCCGCACCGATGCCGCCCGGGCCACCACCCGGCCGGGCCGCGTGGCGCGCATGACCGGCGGGCTGAACTTCAGCGCCGGCGTCCCCGGCCGCATTGTCTTTAGCACCGACCTCACCGACTCCAACGCCGGCTACGTCCTCTACGTCAACGGCGCCGCTGCCCTCGCTTACCAGGCGCCCGCCCCGTTCGCCAATGTCTCGGGTGCGACCGGCCTCGTCGCGAGCGCGCTCGGTCGCCAGTTCGAAATCAACAGCAACGCCTTTCAAGCCGGCCTCAACTCCGTCGAACTCGCCCTCTTCACCTCGTCCGCCCTCAACGCCGCGGGCACCATCAACGTTCGCTTCGATGTCTCGACCGAGACCGACATGGTCGCAGGTTCGTCGACCTGGCAAACACCCTCCGGCACCTTGGCCGATCAAGTGACGGTCGGTGGTTCGCCGACTGCCCCGCTCGGCAGCCCGCTGCTCGTGCTGACCGACAACTATTTCACGTTGCGCTACCGCCCGAAGATCGGGAAAGGCAACATCCTCGCGCCCGGCTCCGATCAAGCGGTCGTCGGCTGGTCCCGCTGGATGCCGCCCAAGCTCGTCGAGGGTTGGATCAAGCGCGTCCTCGCCGGCATCAATCCGTTCAACCAGCGCGTCACCGATCTCTACAACAACGCCATCAACACCGACGTCTCCCTGCTCACCCAGGCCGGCAAGCGCTGGGAGGGCAATATCAGTCTCAACCTCGCGAACATCGATCAGTTCGGCCTCATCGAGATTTACGAGACCGTCCTCAACCGCGGCAAAAACATCAGCATCGATTCCAGTTTCGACTATGCTCCGGCGAACGACGCCCTCCTCCTCGCCGCCGGCTATCTCAACGATCTCTATACGATTCTCGGCAACGAAGCCTACGCCGACGCGGCAAATCCCACGATCTCGATCGACGACGCCGGCTCCGCCACCGAGGTGAACACCTCGCGCTTCTCCTTCGAGGGTCAGACCAAGAGCGTGCTCGAGGAGGAACTCGCCTTGCTTCGCGGCCGCGACGACTTCCTGTCCCCCGGGGTCACGGTCGCGCCTGCCTACAATCGCATGTATTGGAACTACACGCGCGGCATCAATTCCGGCGAGGCACTCTATGCGGTGAACTACAACATCCGCGAGAAAGCCGGCAGCACCACTGCCGACGGCAAGATCGACGCCGCCGATGCGCAGCGCATGTTCCCGCAGGCGCACGGCGATGCTTACGGCCACTACCTGACTGCGCTCAAAGGCTACACGCGGCTCCTCCAGCATCAGCACTTCACGTGGACGCCCCGCACCGAGGCTGTGACCGTGCTCGGCCAGGCCGTGCAAGTGGACTACTTCGACGAACGCAAGTTCGCCTCCGCCGCCGCCAATACCGCGCGCACCGCGCAGCAGGTTCTCGCGCTCACACACCGCCAGGCTTACAAGGACAACCCCGCACTGGGCTGGTCACATTACCGCGACGGCGCGACCAACTCCACTACCGGCATCTCGCGGCATTGGGGCGTCGACGAGTGGACCTCGCGCGCCACGCAGGGCGCCTTCTACAACTGGGTCCTCGGCAACTCGATCCTGCCCGACATCGACACCAACCCGCAGCACACCGGCGTGCAAGTCATCGATCGCACGACCGTCCCCGAATTGAAAGAATTGCCGACGCTGGCCGAAGACTTCCAGACGCGGATCGACAACGTCAACGCGCGCCTCAATCCGCTCGGCCTCAGCCCGAGCGCGATCACCTTCGACATCTCCCCGACGGAGCTAAAGTCCGGCAAGTCCCACTTCGATCAAATCTACGAACGCTCGCTGCGCGCCGTGCTCAACGCCTCGGGCGCCTTCAACCAGGCCGCCAAAATGACCCGCCTGCTGCGCAACCAGGAGAACCAACTGGCCGGCTCCGCCGATGCGATCGACGATCAGGAAGGCGCATTTTCAGACGCGTTGACCGAGATTTACGGCAAGCCATATCCAGGCGACATTGGCGCCGGCAAGACCTACGCCCAGGGCTACGCCGGACCCGATCTATTCCGCTGGTTCATTGTTGATCGTCCGACCGACATTCTGGATACGACCAAGCCGGTTACTTTGACCATGAAAGTGCCGGTAGGTTTGAAAAACTTCGGCAGGATCAGCCTTAGCGCCACGACTTCCTTGGAAAGCGTGTTCCAGGCCAATCTCGTGAGGGCGTTTTACGATTCGCGCAGCACCGACACCCTGGAAGTGGCGCTCGCCGAAAAGACGATCACGATCCAGCCCGGCCAATTTGTCCAATATGCGGATGTCGTGGCCGGAGCCGGGCAGTCCCTTGGCACTCGTGGCGTGACAGGCGCACTCCAACAGGCCCTCGGGGATTTCCAAACCGAGTTCCTGATGTTCCGCGCCGGTGCCGATGCCGTGGCAGTCAAGCAAGAGAATTTCCGCCGGTCGTATGAGTTGTTCGGAGAAATGGTCCTCGCCCGGTCGGCCATCGTGGCGCGCCAGGGCAGCGGAGACGCGGAGATTCTCCGGCTCGCCCAAGTCAAACAAGGGCTGATCCAGAACGGCAATGCGCTGCTCATTACGGCCGACACGATCCGCAACACTGCCATAGCGGTGAAAGAATATCTGCCAACAGTGGTCGGACTTGCCGTAGACCCTTCGTCCACCTTCACAGGAACCATCCTGACCATTGCCGACGCCATTGCTTCAGTCCTCGCGATCGCTGGCACGGCTGAACTTACCAAGGCGGATGCGCAGGATGTGAGCATTCTGGAGCAGGAACAGAGGCTCGCACGGGACCTCGAAGCTCTCGGCTTCAGCTACGAGCAGAAGCAATTCGCGCTCGAGTATGAAATGCAATACCGCGACCTGGTCGCCTCCCACTACGAACTCGCCACGCTCGCCGCCGCGGTCCAGCGCGCCGCAGAAAATGTCCGCAACCTCCTCGCCGCGGGTAATAAACTCCAGGCCGACCGCGAAACCTTCCGCCAGCGCGCCGCCGCGATCATCCAAGGCTACCGGACGAAGGACATCACGTTCCGCACCTTCCGCAACGAGGCCCTCGAGCAATACCGCTCCCTCTACGACCTCGCTGCTCGCTACACTTACTTGGCGGCGAAGAGCTACGACTACGAGACCGGCCTCCTCGGCTCGACTTCCGGCCAGTCCGTGATCGACGCCATCGTCGCCTCCCGCGCTCTCGGCGATCTCACCGGCGGCGTGCCGCAGGCCACCGTCTCCACGCTCGGCGACGCCGGTCTCGCCGGCACGATGGCACGCCTGCAAGCGGATTGGGCCGTCGCCAAGCCGCGCCTCGGCATTAACAATCCGGATCAGAACGGCACGCTCTTCTCGCTCCGCCGCGAGCTCTTCCGGGTGCTGCCCGAAACCGCGGGCGACACCGCGTGGCAGCAAACGCTCGAGCAGCACATCATGACCAACATCATGGCCGACCCCGATGTCGCCGCCAACGCCCGCAACCTGAAGAAGCCCGACGGTAGCGCCGTCCCAGGAATCGTGATACCGTTCTCCACCACGATTCAGCACGGCAAAAACTTCTTCGGCCTGCCCTTCGCCGCCGGCGACCACAACTTCTCGCCGTCCAACTTCGCGACCAAGATCTACGCCGTCGGCACCGTCCTCCGCGGTTACATCGGCATGGATCCCTACGCCGCCGGCACGCCCAACGCCGGCGCTCCCAACACGAGCTTGCCCAACGCCCTCGGCGCTACGCCCTACATCTACCTGATTCCCACCGGCACCGATTACATGCTCGCCCCGCCGCTGGGCGACACCGGGGCCGTCCGCACCTTCGATGTCCGCGATCAGGCCCTGCCGCTGCCCTTCAACCTCGGCGCCACGTCGTTCTCGTCGACGCAGTTCTTCAACGCCAGCGGCACGTTGAGCGAGGCCCCCTGGATCCTGCGCAAGCACCAGGCCTTCCGCCCCGTCAATGATCCGGCTTTCTTCTACAGCTCCGTTCCCGCCGAGTTCACCAGCTCCCGCCTTGTCGGTCGCAGTGTGTGGAACGGCGGTTGGAAGATCGTGATCCCCGCCTATACGCTCCTCAACAACGAGCAGGACGCCCTGAACCGTTTCGTCGCAAGCGTGAAGGACATCGAGCTGTTCCTCCGGACGTATTCACATTCGGGGAACTGAAACGTCCGCTCTCAAACCACGCTACGTAATCTTTCTCTTTCCTCTTTCTCTTTATCTTTCTCCCGGCTCGTCCGTTCGAGCCACGCCAGATCTCGATCTCCCTGACGAAAGAGAAAGATTAAGAGAAAGAGAAAGAGGACCAGGACCAGAACGATTAGGATTAGGAGAACGAGAACGATTTTTCCCCCGGGGCGCTTTGGGGAGAACTCGCGTTGGGCGGGAAGAAGGGTTACGCGTCTCACCCTGATGCCCCCCGCTGCGCCCGATCCGCTCCCGCCCGGCAAAAGTGCGACCAGCCGGCCGGCCACTTCTCCTGACCTCGGGGAGCACGCGGCGGCAACCGCGATGGATAACCTCATCCCGAGCTA
>JANPIT010000954.1:0-4872 GCA_031425115.1 Opitutaceae bacterium
TTGCAGAACCTCATGGACAACGCTACGAAATACAGTCCCGACGGCTCGACCATCCGGGTGACGGTGCGCAGCACCGCGGATACGGTGGTGGTAGCCGTAACCGACGAAGGCTGCGGCATCAGCAGCGAAGATCAGGGCCAGCTCGCGAAACGGTTTTTCCGGCCCGACCGCGGCCGTGGCCGCGCCAGCGGCGGGTTCGGCCTGGGCCTTTCCATCACGAAAGCCTATATGAAAATCCTCGGTGGCGAGTTGCGTTATCGCGCCGCCGAACCCCGCGGCAGCACGTTCGAACTCGTGCTGCCGAAACGATGAATCAGCGAGTTTCCCGCCCGCCAGGCGGCCCCCGCACCGCTACCTGACAGGATTGTCAGCCTGAGTGTTTTGACGAGAGGCCGGGGGCATTCAACGAATGTTGAACCCCTCCGATTTTGAATAGGTTCTCCAGCACCCTTGGCAGCAAATCGAGGCGCGTCTCCGACACGCTGCTGCCGGTCGAAGATCCCAACCACGTTCGATTTCTTCGCCTGATCGTCTTCGCGCTGATCGGCATCATCGCGCTGCTTCCGGTGGTTTGGACGCTCACGCACGCGTTTTCCACCAGTCGAAATGTGGCCTATTGGGATGAGATCGATTCCGTCCTGCCTTTCCTCCTTCAGCTCAAGGCCGGGATGACCGTCGAACAGTTTGTGCTCCAATTGCTGGCGGTCACCAACGAGCATCGCACGGCGACAAGCCGGCTGCTGTTTGCGGTGAGTTATTGGTGCACCGGCACGGTCGATTTCGTCTGGATTGCGGCCATCGGTAATGCGTTTCTTGTGACGGCGTGTGGACTGCTCGTCGCTGTCGCGCGTGGCACGATGAGCCGCCTCCAACTCGCCGTGATCCTCGGTTTCGGGCTCTTTCATCTTGGCCACTACGAGAGCTTCCTTTGGTCCGGCTCTTCGATTGATCACTTTCAAATCCTCCCGCTCGCGATTGCGGCGTTCGTTGGTCTCGGCCGGTGCAGTGCGCGCGGTTTCGGGATGGCGGGCATTTGCGGCGTCCTGGCGACGTTCACACTGGCGCATGGCCTCGTGGTCTGGCCGGTTGGCGCGCTCCTTCTCGCCCGCGATCGACGGTGGCGTGAGCTGCTCAACTGGACTGGCATCGCAGCCATCGCTGTCGCGATTTATTTCAACGGTTTCGATTTCAATGTCGGACATCGCATTGGCACGAACGGGGCGGCCACCACCGGCCTGATCCTGGCCTACTGGTGCAAAATGCTGGGCGCTCCACTTGCGTTTGGCCACGCCGCGACCGCTACCGTCATCGGCGCCCTGCTCATCATCATCACGGGCATCCGTTCCGTGAGCGGAGCTTGGGAACGCGAACGCGTGTTTCTGCCCGTGCTCTGGTTCTTAGTCGGGGCGGCGCTCTTGATCGCGATTGGCCGCGCCGAGTTTAGAGACGGAGAACTTTTTTCCCGCTATCTGATTCTGGGTGGCTTGGGTTGGGCACTGGTGCTCTTCGATGGCCTGAATCGCTGGTGGTGCAGTTCCAGGCCCTTGCTGGCTCTCGCATGCGTTACCCCGCTGCTGGCGGGTTTCAACTATGCGCAAAACGTGCACTATGGGAGCGACGCCGCTACCTTTGTTGAGAACCGGGATCGCGCCGCGCTGCGGTATAGGCAACATGGCGAGGACGGTCGCGCCGCCGTGACGCTCCACCCCACCCCGTCTCGCGCGACCGAGATGCTCGCCGCCGCTGACCGCCAAGCGGTTTATCGCATGCCACCGTTGTGCGAGCTCCGGGAGTTTCCAGACGCGACGCCGAGCGCGCGAATCTCTTATTTTGTGGATGAGTTCACCCTCAACTCCCGTGCCGCGTATCTCGCCGGCTGGGCGGCGATTCCCAGCACCAAACTGCGGCGCGGCCAGATCCACGTCGTTTTGCGCTCCGCCGACGCGTTTGCCGTTTTTACGACTGTGCCCGTCCGTCGCCCGGATGTCGTCAAGGCATTCGGAACCCCTGACTGGGAATGGTCTGGTTTTCGATTCGCTCTCCAACGCGGGAGGCTTCCCGCGGGGGACTATCAGATCGGATTTCTGGTGGACGGAGAGATTCCTGAATTTGTCATAACCGAGCACCGCCTCAATCTGACCGGGGACGGCGCGGCACTTTTGGCCAAGAGCGAATGAGCGGAATGCTCATGGTCCGCACCAGAGCACGTCACGCCAGAGATTCGAGTCGTCGCGTGTCACTGCATGGATTTCCATTGCGCAAGCGGCGGCTCTCCGTGAATCCCGTTTGATATTGTGAGCAACTCCAGCGCGGACACCCCGGCATCGACCCGGGTCTTGATCGTCGAAGACGAACCGAAGACCCGCTCTTCCATCGCGGAAGCGCTGCGGATGGAAGGCTGGGCCGTCTCCGAAGCCGGCAATGGGAGTGAGATGATCGCCGCGTTCGAGCACCAGACGTTTGACCTCGTGGTGCTCGATTGGATGCTGCCGGGCCGCGACGGGATCGAGCTGTTGCAGCAGGTGCGAGCCCGCGGCACGCAAACGCCGGTGGTCATGCTCACGGCACGTGGTGGCATCGACGATCGCGTGGTCGGTCTCGAAAGCGGAGCCGACGATTACGTCGTCAAGCCGTTCGCACTCGCCGAACTCATTGCCCGATGCCGCGCCCTGCTCCGCCGGCCGACCATGAGCTTCGGTGAATTCCTCCGCTGCGGCGATCTTCACCTCGACGTGCGCGCCCGCACGGCGGTTCGAGCTGGCGAGCAGATTGCACTCACTCCGCGAGAGGTTGACGTGCTCGAATACCTGCTCCGCTACCAAGGCCAGATCGTTACTCGCGAAATGCTGGAGCGCGACGTTTGGAAACAGACGCACCGGTTCACCTCACTCGATAACGTCATCGACGTGCAGATCATGCGGCTGCGGCGGAAAATCGATGGCGAAGGCGCGCCCAAGTTAATTCACACGCTGCGCGGCGTCGGTTATCGTCTGGCTGAGGAGACTTCATAGGCACGTCACTGCAGCCGCGCCCCCGCGTCCCTTCGACGTGAGATTTGGTGGCTCCCATGCTGGACCTCCGCCACCAGCACGGCGCTGAAGACTATTTCTCCAGCTGACCTGTCTTATCCCTTCATGAAATTCTTCCTTACCTTGTTCGCGGGAGTCGCATTCGGGGCCGCGGCGCTTTTAGCCCAAACTCCGGCGAATCCACCCGCCGCCCCCGCGACCGCAGCCGACGCCACGAAAGCGGGCCGCGGCGAGCGGCCGCCCAACAATCCGCTCAACGATGCCTACTACAAGCTCGGGCCCGATTCGCAGCCGATGGAAGGCGTGCCGAAGGGAAAATTCTCTGATCCGCGGATCATCCCTTCGCAGGTTTTTCCCGGCACGCAGCACACCTACATCGTCTACGTGCCTGCGCAGTATGATCCCGCCCAGCCGGCGGCGCTCATGGTATTCAACGACGGCCAGGCGATGATGGCGGAGCCGGGCAGCGTGCAGGCGCACCACGTGCTCGATAACCTGATCTACCGGCGCGAGATTCCTGTGATGCTCGGCGTATTCATCAATCCGGGACGCCGCCCGGACCAGCCGGAACCGACCCCGAAGGACTGGGGCGATCGCACCACGAATCGCGGTCCCGAATATAACGCGCCGGACGAGAATTACGCCCGGGTTATCGTCGAGGAGTTGATGCCAGCGCTGAAGAAAGACTACAACATCTCCCCCGACCCGGAGCAGCGCGGCATCATGGGCGCCAGTTCTGGCGCCATCGCGGCGTTTACCACGGCATGGTTTCGCCCCAATCATTTCCGCAAGGTCATTTCGCTGACGGGCAGCTACGTCGATCTGCGCGGCGGGCACATTTTCCCGGAGCTGGTGGCGGCGAGCGAAAAAAAGCCGTTGCTGATTTTTCTGCAGGATGGCCGCAACGACAATCGCAGCACCACCAACCCGAACCGTGACTGGTTTTATCAAAACGTGCGGCTGATGAAAGCGCTCACCGCGAAGGGCTACGACGTGAACTACGCGTGGGGCATCAATAACCACGGCCAGAAACAGGGCGGCGCCATCCTGCCCGAGATGATGCGGTGGACGTGGCGCGACCAACCCGTGTCGACCGATCCGAACGATATGGTCGAGCGCTCACTGCGCGCCCCCGCGACCCGCAAGCCGTGAGCGGACTCACGTCGAACGGGTGAGCCCTCGTGCCAACGGCCGAGGTGCTTTGGCTTTTTTGCTCGGCAGCGCAGGTAGGGCCCCGACCTCCAGAACAATCCCAATTTCACGAGAGGTTGGTCGTGAGCGCCTCGGCTCGCCGATTCGAACTCTCGCCTGAGGCCGATCACGGTTTACGGAAAAGCAGCGGGAGAAATTCGACGAGCTGGCCGCGGACGAACGCGTAGTTGTGCACGCCCTCGACCGGCCGCCAGGTGTGCCGGATGCCCTTGGCGTTGAGCGTCTCGATGAATTGCTGCGAGCCGGGGAAAGCGGGGTCCTGGCGGCCGCAGCCGATCCAGAGCTGGGCGATGCGGGCGTTGGTGCCGGTAGCGTCGCCCAGCAGCGTCGCATGAGCCGCGGCCAGTGCAGGGTAGCCGCCGGCCGCCAGCGCGCCGGCCGCGGAAAACCGGTCGAGGTTGTTAAAAAAAATATGCATCGATTGCTGGCCGCCCATCGAGAATCCGGCGACGGCGCGCTGCTCGCGGCCGGGAGCGACGCGATACTTCGCCTCCACCATCGGCAGCACGTCTTTGAGCAGGTATTCCGCGAAGAGCGTAGTATTGGTCCGGGCGCCCTCCCCGCGCTGACCATACGGCAGCGCGTGGCCAAACGTCATCACGATCAGCATCGGCGCGGCTTTTTTCTCGGC
>JANPIT010000955.1:0-1584 GCA_031425115.1 Opitutaceae bacterium
GGTCACGTAGGTCGGTGTGACGACCCAGAGGTGTGAAGTGGGTTTGAAAACGACGTCACAGTCCGGCAGATACCGGCGAATCGTGCCCTCGACGGTGTCGGGTGGCAGACCGCGCCAGTAGCCGTCGTTGGCGGCGACGAGTGCGGCGGCGGGCAGATCGAGCGGCGCGCGGATCTGCTGGACGACGTGGCGCACGGCGGCGCCGAGCTGCGAGGTGGAGACGTAGCTCCATTGCAGGCCGAGGAAATGAAAGCGCGATTCGAGGTCGGCCTTCACGAAGCGACGGCGGTGCGCGCCGTCGCGCCAGTGATACGAGGTGCTCGTCTCGGGATTGAAGGCGTGGAGCGCGTTGTGATTGGGCGCGGCGAACCAGCGGTGGCCGGCGTGCTGGAAACCACTGATCGGGTAGAACACGCGTTCCCAGATCGTGGGCTCGAAATGGTCCGGCGCGCAGGCGCCCCAGAGAAGCTGCACGCGATCGCGCAGATCATCTGGTGAAAGCGAACTGGCCGCGGCGGCAAAATCATAAAAACCGTTGCTCGACGCGATGACGGTGATGCGCGGATGGCGGGCGAGCAGCGCGACGAGATCGGCGCGGAGCCGCGCGATCTTCAGATCGAGATTGGCCGGCGTGTATTTCTGCCACGTTGGGCGGTGGGCGGAGAATTCCGGCAGGTGCAGTGCTTTGAGGTAGATTCGGCTGCCGAAGACGCGCGTGAGACTGGGCAGCACGAAGCGCATCTGGCCGGGCGTGCCGTTGATGCCGGGCACGAAGTAGAACACGTGCTCGGCGGTGGCGGCGTTGCCGATCTCGTTCACGTCGTCGTAGAAGAACCGGTAGTCGCGCAGCGAGCGGAGATAGCGCTCGCGAAACGCGCGGGCGAACCGGCCGTCGCCAAGAGGTGAATACGCGTTCATGGTCCGGAGAAGAGCCCCGGCAGCCAGGTGGTGAGCGGCGGGCAGTAGGTGATAAGGAGCACGCCGAGAAACATCACGCCGAGCAGCGGCAGCGTGGCGCGCGCGACCTCGGCGACGGGACGCTTGAGCCGCGAGGACGCGAGGAGGAGGTTGAGCCCGAAAGGAGGCGCGAGAAATCCTAGCTCCATGTTCGCGAGGAAAATGATTCCGAGGTGCACCGGATCGATGCCGAGCTGCAGGCCGATCGGCACGAGCAGCGGCACGACCACGACGATCGCGGCGTAGATTTCGACGATGCTGCCGACGAGGATGAGGAGGACGTTCAGGCCGAGGAGAAACAGCCAACGCGATTGCACGTGCGTGAGGCTCCACGCGGCGAGGTCATCGGGGATTTGCGCGTCGATAAGGTAATTGGTGAAGCCGAGTGCGACGCCGAGGATGAGCAGGATGCCGCCGATGAGCAGGCCCGCCTCGGTCATCACGCGCGGGAGATCGCGGGTAAGGCTCAGATCGCGGTGGACGACGACCTCGACGAAGAATGCATACGCGGCGGTGACGGCGGCGGCTTCGACGGGCGTGGCCCAGCCGCTGAAGAGCGCGGCGAGGGAGTCGACGGGCAGGCCGAGCTCCCATTTCGCGGCCCAGAGGGCGCGGCGGGTTTCGAGG
>JANPIT010000956.1:0-2842 GCA_031425115.1 Opitutaceae bacterium
CCGCCAACAGTGACGTGGTGCCGGTCAGGTGGGTGACGGCTTGATGTTCAAAGCCCAGGATTCCCACGGCGTTTACGATACCCGCTACGAACGCGAGGACCCAAGCCCCGGCCCAAACCCAGCGAGGAAGTCTCGTGATCATCGGTTGGCTGCGGACGAGATTGTCGGAGTGACAGGCACCCAACCTCCGACGAAAGGAAACACGGGCGATGGGTTACTCATCCACGAGGAACACTGAGTTCATTTTAGATAACATGGCTACACCCATCGCCCCCGCGGCCCAGCCACAGCATCATCCCGATTCAACGGACGGTCTCGACCGGGCCCATTTTTATCCGGTGGGAAATCCATTATTTCTCAATTGGTCCGGCTCTGCAAAACGGCAATATAGTTGGCGCGCTCGAAAGCGCCCGGATCACCACACGCTCGCAGATTGAGCGCGCCACGAAACTGATCGATCGTTTCAAAGTGATGGTGCTCCATCCAGGTGTGGAGTTCTTTGATCCGCGTTGGCAGCACCTCCGGCCTGTGCCGTAGAAGAACGGAAACGATCTGCACGGCATGGGCACCGGTGAGGAGGGCTTTGACGACATCGTCCGCAGTGTGGATGCCGCCACCCGCAACCAGCGTGCCGCGCATGAGCGGCGAGAGGATGGCCAGCCAGCGTAACCGCAGGCGAAGTTCGGAGGAATCGGACAACTGCAGAATGCCTTCGTGAGGGGTGTCCCTTGACGCAGGGTGGCGGATGATATCCGCCCCACGAGCCCGCAGTCGCCGAAACCTACGATTTATCGGAACGGCGGGCTCCGGATGCGCTCAGTGACTGCACAACGCCTTTCGGACGTTGGTCGGTGGTTTTGGCCACGATGTGCGAGGCCCGGTGAGACGGGGTATTCCGCCGCTCACCCGCGGTGCGGCTCGGCCGCTCGCCTCAATGCCATTAAACCACCATGATTTCATCGGCACCCAAGCTTTGGCCTCTGTGCGATAGATCGGGCCACAATCAGCCCGGGGGAGATAGCTATGACTGTCGAACGCCCCCAGCGATGCGGGCTGCGCGCGTGCGCGGAAGTTTTACGCCACCTTAGCCGTGCCCCGGTCGCATTGGCGTAGCCTGCGGACTGCCCCGGTCCTTCGCCTCACTGGAAATAATTTATGCTCACAAAATACGCTATCGAATACATTATATTGCCTCAACATAACACCCGCGTTTTCACGCATTTCACCGACGAGCCCGTTGAAGCGGAGGATTTCCTCATGCATCTGCTCGTCGCCCGGGCGCGCATTAAGGAAATCAGGCATGATGGCGCCGCTTTGGTTGGCCACCAATATGACCGAATGCTCAAGGTGGCTGCAGAGAGGCTCGCCTCGGGTTTGCTCCGTGAATCGCTTGGCTTGGATGCCGGTGAAGTAAAACACCGGTTTGGCTTCGCGGCCTGATCCTCGAGGCACGGGCGTGCATCATTCAAACCGCGCGCGATGGCTGTAAAATTCCAAGATTACTACGAGACGTTGGGAGTAGCTCGGGGTGCGAGCGCCGAAGAAATCAAACTCGGTTTCCGCAAACTCGCGCGTATCCATCACCCTGACGTCGCCAAAAACAAAGTCACCGGGGAGGCGAAATTCAAGGAGATCAACGAAGCTTACGAAGTTCTGGGCGATCCGGAGAAGAGGCGGCGTTACGATGAACTCGGTGCGAATTGGCAAGAGGGCGGCGGCGCCACCGCGCCGGCGGGCGGCAATCGTAACCGACCCCATTCGCAGGAAGGCGAAACGGATTTCGAATTTAGCGGCACCGGTTTCAGCGATTTTTTCGAGTCGTTCTTCGCGGGTGGGCGCGAAGGCTTTGGCTCCTACCGCCAACCGACGGGCCGACCGAGTGGCGCCGAACGTGCATTTACGCACCAAGGTCGGGACGTCGAGGCAGACCTCCTGGTGACCCTGGAAGAGGCCCTGCGAGGCTCGTTGCGCAAAGTCACTTTGCGACGGCCAGGCAGCAACGGCCACGCCGAACGCAGCGACACGTATCAAGTGCGTATCCCGCCGGGTGTGCGCGAAGGCCAACGCATTCGTCTCGCCGGTCAAGGCGGTGCGGGCATCGGCGGTGGCTCCGCCGGAGACCTCTACCTGCGGGTGAGACTCGCCCGCCACCCGGATTTCAGCGTGCAAGCGGCCGATCTCTATTGTGATCTCGACCTTGCGCCGTGGGAAGCGGTGCTCGGCGTGCAGGCTAGAATACCCACGCTCGACGGCGCAACCTCGCTCCGGGTGCCACCCGGCACCGCTGCCGGCTGTCAGCTTCGTCTGCGTGGGCTCGGCTTGCCGCGGGACGACGCCACGCGCGGCGACGTGTATGCCACGGTGCGGATTCAAACGCCGGGTTCGGTGCCGGCGGAAGAGCGGGCGCTTTGGGAGCAACTGAGCCGCATCTCCACCTTCAAACCGAGGATCGAATCATGAGTGAATTAGCATATGCTGAAAGTTATTCCATGACCCTGGTTCGGGTGACCGAGGCCGGTCCCATGAGTTATTCGCTGGAGGCTGCCGCCCGCCTGGCCGGCGTGCATCCGGAGATGCTCCGCTACTACTGCCGGCTCGGGGTGCTTGGCGAGGCGCGCGCACGACCAGGCACGGCATTGATCTTCGACGACGATGCCCTCTACGAGTTGCGCCGTTTCGAGGACTATCGCCGTCAACATAAAGTGGACCGGAAGACTCTCCGGCTGATCTGCGGCCTATCGCGTGAAGTGGAACGGCTGCAAGCGGAGGTTCGTTTCCTGCGCCGCTCATGACGACCGCGGCTATTGGTCGCCAAGAAACTTTTCGGGGAGCGTCCATGGAC
>JANPIT010000957.1:0-6858 GCA_031425115.1 Opitutaceae bacterium
TGGCGCGACAAGCTCGCCGTCGAGATCGACCTCGCGCCCGACGCGGCGAAGGAGCCCATTCCGCCGTTCCTTCTGCTGCCGCTCGTGGAAAATGCCCTCAAGCATGGCCGGCAGAGCACGGCGGGCGTGATGAAGCTGCGGCTGGCCGCGCGCCTGGAAAAATGGAGCAGCGGCGCCCCCGCCGCGGCCGGCCGGGAAAACGCGGCGGGGGCGCCGCGTCTCCAGGAGGCGGAGACTCAGGGGGAGACACTCCTGCTCGAAGTCGCCAACACCGGTAGTTGGCTCGAGCCCGGACAATCGATCGCGCCGTCGACCGGCATCGGCCTCGAAAATTTGCGTCAGCGCCTGCGCCGTTACTATCCGGGCGCGCACGAGTTCACCGTCGCGCAGGATGGCGACCACGTGGTTGCGCGCGTCCGCCTTACCGGGCTGGCGCCCACTTAATTTTCAAACTCCGTGCACAGGATTCCGCTTCTCCTCTTTTGCACCTGGGCTTGGGTCGTCGTTCTCGCCGCCAAGGCCTACGCCGTTCCGCGATCACCGCATCTGGCCGGCACACCCCTTATCCGAGTCTGGCGCGCCGGCGACTACGAGGCAGCCCCGGCCAACTGGAAAATCGTCATGCATCCGACCACCGGTTTCGTCTATGTCGCCAACGATGCGGGCGTCCTCGAGTTCGATGGTGCAACCTGGCGCCGTATCCCGCTGCCCAACGAATCCCCCGCGCGCAGCTTGGCCGCCGACCGTGAGGGCCGGCTCTGGGTCGGCGGCCACAACACGGTGTGCCGCCTCGAACCCGATCACGTCGGTCGCCTCCGCGCTGTCCCTCAGCTCGACGCGCTGCCCCGCGGCGTCCGGCCGGAGGGCAACGTCAGCTATCTCGCGGCCACGACCGAGGGGGTTTTCGCGAGCAACGGCAATGCCCGGCAGCTTTTCCTTTTTGGCACCACGGGCACTCCGAATACGTGGTCGCTCGCGGCCGATGAACCTTATGTTTGGACGCTGCGCGATTCGCCTGAGTCCGCCAGCGGCACACTGGTGCAGCTCTCCAGCGATGGGCTCGTCCCGGTGTTCCCTCGCCCGATGGATGGGGTCTCGCGTCGCGGTCCCCGCTTCGGTCTTTTTGCGAGTCGGCGCGAAGCCAACGGTCAATGGTTTCTCCTCACCGCGCGCGGTCCTGCGCGCACGCTGGGTGTCGGCCATCCGCTGGTGTTCGAGCCTGCGGGCGTCCGCCATCCGTTCGCCGAAGATCCCGCGACGGCCGGAGCGATTCTTTCTGACGGCCGCCTCGTGTTGGCCACGGAACGCGCCGGTCTCCTCGTTTGCGATCCCGCCGGCGAAATCATCCAACGTCTCGACCGCACCCACGGCCTGCCCACCAATCGGATCGAAGGGCTGACTGCCGACGCGGCCGATGGCTTGTGGATCGCGTTCGCAGATGGCGTCGCCCGCATCGATTTCCGTTCGCCGATCGCACGGCACCACGCTCCGCAAGGCGTCAACGCGACCCCGCTGCGCTTCGCCGCCTTTGATCGCCAGCTCTACCTCGCGCACGAGCAAGGTCTCTCGCAGCGCGATGATGTCACCGGCATTTTTTCGCCGGTCGCCGGCTTCGTCACCAAAACGACCGGCCTGGTCGACCTGGGCGGTCGCTTGCTTGCGGGTGCCCGCGGGCTGCGGGAAGTGCTCCCCGGCCCACGCGGTCACGAATGGCTCTCCGACGACCTTGGGCCCATGGTGCCGCATCCGCACCAGCCCGGCACACTCCTCGCTGGCACACCCACCGGCTTGGTGCTGCTCGCACCCGACGAACGCGGAGGCTGGAAAATTGCCGGGAAATTTTCCGCGATCGACCAAGCCATCGACCAACTCCATGTCACGGCAAACTTCGTTTGGGCTGCCGGCCGCCTCGGCGCACTCTACCGTATCGACTTTGCAACCACCGCAGGCCTCGACGCGCCCATCCGCGTATTCGCTCCGGCCGACGGTTGGCCCGGCGTCCGTCTGCGCACGCCGCCGCGGTTCGTGACGTTTAATGGCGCCCTCTACATCGCCGGAGGCGCGGGCCTGCGCCGCTATGATGCCGCGGCGAGCCGCTTTATCCTCGAGAACCGCCTCGATGCCCTCGGCGTCCCACCCTCCACGGGCGTCGATGCTATCGCCGTGGCTGAGGGCAAACTCTGGCTGCTCTTCGCGCCGCCCGCCCGCCGCCTCATGGAGATCAGCGCGGCACCCGACGGCATTTGGCGTGGCACCACCGTGGCGGACACCGTCGGTGCGTTGCTCACCACCCCTGTCTCTGCGCTGTTTGCAGAGCCTGATACGCGCACGCTGTGGATATTGAGCCGGGACGCCTTGTTGTCGCTCGCCCTCGACCGTCCCACGCCACCGGTCGTTCGCGCGCCCCGCGTTTTCATCCGCCGCGTCACGTCGCTGCCCGACGGCCACGTGCTCTACGACGGCGACGGTGCGCCGGCCCCCTGGCGGCTCGCACCCGCCCAACGCTCGTTGCGGTTCACCTACGCCGCTCCGGAGTTTGCCGCCGATGCCGCGGGACAGACGCACGTGCTCTACCGCACGCGCCTCGACGGCGTGGACGAAACCTGGTCGGCCTGGGAGTCAGCGACTTCGCGTGAATTCACCAATCTCCCGGCGGGCGAATTGGAGCTCCACGTCCAGGCGCGTGCGGCGGACGGGCGCGAGAGCGCGGCGGAAACGCAGCGCTTTTCTCGCGCGGCGCCCTGGTGGGAGACCACGTGGGCCCGTCTCGGATACGCGCTTTTCGCTGCCGTTGCTGTCGCCAGTCTCGTGTTGGAACGCACGCGCGTCGCTCGCCGCCGCGCCGCGCACCTTGAGGCGATCGTCGCGGCCCGCACCGCCGAAATCGCCCGCCTGCGCCAGATCGATCGCGACGAATCCGCCGCCGCCAAACTCGCCGAGGAGAAAACGCGCCTCGAAATGCTGCGCTACCAGCTCAACCCGCACTTCCTCTACAACGCCCTGAACTCCATCCGCGCGCTGATTTTCTCCCGCCCGCCCGCCGCCGGCGACATGGTTACGCAGCTGGCGGATCTCTGCCGCGTGACGCTTACGCGCAACGAGGACCGTGCGCCGGTAAGCGAAGAGTTCGCGATGCTGAAGCTTTACCTCGACATGGAAAAGACGCGCTGGCGCGACAAACTTGCCCTCGAGATCGACCTCGCGCCCGACGCCGCCGCGCAGCCCATTCCGCCGTTCCTCCTGTTGCCGCTCGTGGAAAATGCCCTGAAGCATGGCCGGCAGAGCACGGCGGGTGTGATGAAACTGCGGCTGGTAGCGCGCCTGGAAAAATGGAGCCGCGGCGCCCCCGCCGCGGGGAACGGGGAAAACGCGGCGAGGGCGCCGCGTCTCCATAATGCGGAGACACTCTTGCTCGAAGTCGCCAACACCGGCATCTGGCTCGAGCCCGGACAATCGATCGCGCCGTCGACCGGCATCGGCCTCGAGAATCTCCGGCAGCGCCTGAAACGTTATTACCCCGGCGCGCACGAGCTCACGACCGTGCAGGAGGACGGGGAGGTGGTCGTCAGGCTACGCTTGCCGCGGGAGACGCGCATCCCACAGGAGACAGTGGACAGGACACAGCAGACAGTCAGCGAGCCTCGGAAAAATACGCCGAACCAATCTGGAACTCAGGAAATCAGGAAGAAGCATCAAATGGGCGGTGATTTTTCCAGCGATTAAGCCTTTTTCATGAGTTCCTGATTTCCAGATTCGATTCTTCAGAGATTCTTTTGTTCTGTCTCCTTACTCCTCTCATCCGTCACCTGTTGCCTGACACATGCTCCGCGCTCTCCTGATCGACGATGAAGACCTCGCGCGCGAGGAGATGCATCGTCTGCTGATCCCGCATCCCGAGGTGTCGGTCGTAGGCGAGGCCGATTCCGTTCCCGCGGCGCGCAGCCTGCTCGCGCCAGCGGGCTACGACTTGGTGTTTCTCGATATCGATCTGGGGGGCGGCGGGAGCGGTTTCGATCTCGTGCCGCACGTAGCGCCGGCGGCGCGGATCATCTTCGTGACAGCGCACAACGATTTCGCGCTGCGCGCGTTTGACGTCAACGCCCTCGACTACCTCTTGAAGCCGGTGTCCTCGGTCCGCCTCGCGGCGAGCCTAACGCGACTCGCGCCGACTTTACCCGCCACCGCGAGTGAATCGCCGGATACCGCCGAGCGGGCGCTCGGTTCGCTCGTCGCGACCGATCGCGTGTTTTTGAAGAGCGACCGCGGCTCCCGTTTCGTGGCGCTCGCGGACGTGGCCGCCGTGATGTCGTGTGATAATTACTCGGATGTGTTCCTGGCCGACGGCACACGATTTCTCGTGCGGCGTTCCCTCAAAGCGTGGGAGACGGCGCTGCCCGCGGACATGTTTGCGCGCGTGCACCGGCAGGCCTTGGTGAACCTCACTCAGATCGAGCGCATCGAAGAACCGGAGGGCGACACCCCGTCCCTGCGCCTGCGCGGGGTGAAGCAGCCGATTGCGTGCAGCCACCGGCTCACGCCTGAGTTGCTCCGGCGATTGGGGAAGTAGGGGAGTCCCGTGGCTCGAGGTGGAGCGGCTTGACCCCAAGACGCTGGTTTGGAGACGGCCCCAATTATTTTGGCGTTCGAGCCTCCTGAAGCGGCTTGAGGTCAAGCCGCTCCACCTGCCAAGGGTTGGCGTCGTCGCACGTTCGCCACATTCCGCGGCACGCTTGCCACCGACCGTTTGCGCGACGGCTCGCCGGGCAGCAACAAATCCGTCGATAACGCCGATGGCCCGCGAATCCAAAAAATCCATACGCCGCGCGCGCCGGTCCGATGACGTGCCCGTCGGCCGGCAGGCTACCCCGTCGCAACCACCGTTTTCCGCCCCGCCGGCGGCCGTTATTTTCGACGATTTTTTCGTGGTGCGGCCAATCGGGGCGCGACCGTTGCGTCGCCGGTAGGTTCCCTGTGGCCCCGCGACGTTCGCCACATTTCGGCGACGTTCGCCACAGACGAGTCGTGTCATGCGTAACCACCGCACACCGATGCGGACGTGAAAGTCTCCCCGCGTTCTTCCGGCGCCCGCTTCACCCGCTCTGCGGCCGGCACCTTGCTTTCGTTCGTTTTTGCCTGCGCCCTGACTTCGACCTCCGTCGCGTTTCCGCCCGCTCCGCACTACACGATTTACGGCGTCGTCCGCGATCAGGTCGGCGCGACGCTGCAGGTGGAAGGCGCCGAACTCATCCTGCTCCGGGACAACGTCGAGATTGGCCGCACCCCGGTTTTCAAGGACCTCCGCCTGGATCTGAATTACGAGCTCGCGATCCCAATCGATCAGACGCGCTCGTCCACGCGCAATTACTCCAGTAAGGCCGTGCCCGCCGACGGTGTTTACTCGCTCTACGTCGAGATGAACGGCCAGCGGTTTTATCCGATCGAGGTCAGCGGCACTTTGCGGGCAGGGCAGGGCGGCGAACGTGTCCGCCTCGACCTCAATCTGGGCGCTGACACCGATGGGGACGGCTTGCCCGACGCCTGGGAGGAATGGCAACTCCACCAAGCCGGCCGCGTGCCGGGCACTCCCGGTTGGAATCTCTCGCTGATCACGCGCACCGGCGACTTCGACGGAGATGGCACGTCCAATTATCTCGAATACCTCGCCGGCACGTTTGCCGGAGATGCCACGGAGCGTTTCGAACTGAAGATCACCGGCAAGACTTCGACCGCGGTCGCCTTCGAGTTCTTTGCAATCACGGGCAAAGTCTACGCCATCGAGGAAAGTGCGGATCTGCGCACGTGGACGGTGGCGCCATTCGCCACGAGCGCGGGCGGATCCAGCGCACCGCTTTTCCGTGCCGCCGCCATCGGCATCCAGCCCGCCTTTCTCGCGGTGCCGGCAGGCGTCTCCCGTTTCTACCGAATCACCGTGCGATGAAAACGATTCTTTTCTTTCTCCGAGGTGGAGCGGCTTGTCCCCAAGACGCTGGTTTGGAAGCCCACGAAGGTCCTGAAAGCGCGTTGAGGACAACACGCTCCACCTCGATCCCGGCCTTCCTCCGTTTCCCTATCTCCGCGTCTCTCCTTCTCGCGTTCTTCTGCGTCTTCCTCTCCACGGCCCAAGCCCAATGGCAGGGCACCACCTACACGCTGCGCGGCGGCTGGAATGCGATCTACCTCCACGGCGACGCTTCGCACGCGACCATCGATCAGCATTTCGCGAGCAACCCCGAAGTGCTGAAAGTGTGGCGCTGGAACACGAATCCTAACCTGGTCGGCAGCTCGCCGCTGATCCCGTCGAGCAGCGCGCCGGAGTGGAGCGTGTGGGTGCGCGGTCAGCCGGGCCAGTCCACGCTCTCCACGCTCGCGGGACAACGCGCCTACCTCATCGAATGCGCCGGCAGCGCGACCGATACCTACTTCGTCCAGCTCGTCCAGAAGACGCTGCCGGCCCAGAGCACCTGGGTGCGCAACGGCGCCAACCTCCTCGGCTTCCCCTCGCGCTTAAACAGCGGCCAATATCCGCTGTTCTCGACCTACTTCTCGACCTTTCCCGCCGCCCTCGCGAGCAATAGCAAGATCTTCAAATATGTTGGCGGTCCGCTCGGGCCGTTGAATCCCGCGCAAGTTCACGCGCCCGCCAGCGAGCCGCTTGATCGCACGCAGGCGTATTGGTTCGAGGCGCCGGTCGTCGGCAACTTCTACGCGCCGCTCGAAATCACCCCGTCCAATCTCGATGGTCTCGTCTTCGGTCGCACGGGCTCATCCATCACCGTGCGCATCCGCAACCGCACTTCGGCGCCGGTCACAGTCAGCGTCGCTCCACAGAACTCCCTCGGCGCGCCCGCCGGTCAGCCG
>JANPIT010000958.1:0-3059 GCA_031425115.1 Opitutaceae bacterium
CGGATCGGCGGCAGTCCTACTTCGCCCACCTCGCCGTGCGTGAGTGTTTCCCAGACCATGTGGTTATTATCGGCGCCGGTGGGGCGGTTGGTAGGGATGACGCGCGCAATTTTCGGCAGAGTGTGGCCGAGCCGGTGGTGGAAATGGTTGAACGCGATCTCCCACGTGGGCTGGAGCGAGAACGTGAGATGCTGCGGTGGCGTCGCGGTGTTGGGCGCGAGGAACTGCGCCTGGAACTCCATCGCGGCGATGATGCGTGCTCCGTGCTCGGCGTAGAGGTCGAGGCCCTGCTGGCGGGCGGTCTCGGCGACGTTGACGAGCGAGGCGAAACCCATGTTGGCGTGGTGCGGGTCGCGCATGGATTCCTGGAGCAACCCATCGACGAAGGGCGTCGAGAGACCTTTGTTCGTCCAATACGGCATTTCGCCATTGGGCGGGAGGACGGGTTTCGGGCCGTCGGTCGTGAGGTAAATGTAAGCAGGGGCGCGGCCGCGCCACATTTTCACGCCAGCATCGAAGAGGGCGCGGTCGTTGCAGAAGACGCCGATGTTCACGAGCGCTTCCGCCATCGCCAGCTCCTTGTTTCCGTTTTCGGTCGAGCCCTTGATGATCGACGGGACGTATTGCTCGCGGAGAAATTTCTCGAAGCGCGCGATGGCTTCCGGCGGCCAGAAATCGGAGGTGTGGCGAATGATTTCGGCGGCGCGCGGCCAGACGGAGGCGCTCCAGGCGGCCTGGATCGGGCCGTTGTTGTTGGTGTGGCCGCCCGTGAGCGTGGTGGCCCAGGCGTCCATGATCCGGATGGCGTTGTGGGCGTAGCGCGCGTTCCCCGTCACTTGCCACGCGATTGCCTGCGAGTAGGCGGCGGCGCTGTCGCGGCGCTCGTCCTTGCAGCCGAGATCGGGGCGCGAATACGACCCGCATTCGACGACGGCGCGCGGGCTCGGCGCGTAGGCGAGGTCGGCGAGGGGACTGGTGAGCATCGTGGCGAATGCGGTTTTCTGTGGTTCGGTGTCCGCCGCGACACGTTGCTTGATGAGATCGAGCTGCGCGCGATTGAGCAGGACGCCGGGATGGCGGAAATCGGCGGCGGAGGCCGCGAGGGTGAGGGAAAGCAGGGCGAAGAGGAGCTTCATTGATCTTAGCTTTAATAGCTCGACCGAGGTTATTCGAGACACGGGGCTCATCGCTCCAATCCTGTAAGTCCTGTTAATCCTGTCCAATTTCTCACCTGCAGCCGCAGCTGCGGGTAATTCCAACGCTCCATTTTTGGACAGGATTACCAGGATTTACAGGATTGGAAATACAGACGGGAAGGTGTCCCAATCGGCGCGTTCGCTGCTATTAGAAAGGTGTCCGTTAAAAACCTCATGCCCCATTCTTCCAGTCGTCGAGATTTCCTGAAAGCCGCTGCGTTGTTGCCGGTTGTAGCAAGTGTGGGTGGCGCCGGCGCGCTTGCCGCGGTCGAGCCGCCGAAGCGGGTGGGCGGACCGAAGCTGCGGATTTCGCTCAACGCGTATTCCTTCGCGAAGATGCTCAACGATCAACTGCTCGGCCGCGGCGCCGGCATGAGCCTGATCGAGCTCGCGGAATTTTGCGCGAAGCATGATTTCGACGGGATCGACCCGACGGCGTATTACTTTCCCGGATATCGCGAGCGGAAGGCGCCGCCGGACAAATTTATCTTCGACTTCAAGAAGCGCTGCTTCGACCTCGGGCTGGGAATCAGCGGCACGGGCACGGGCAACAACTTCACGGTGACGGACAAGGCGGCGCGGGCGAAGGACACCGATTGGGTGAAGCAGACGGTCGAGATGGCGGCGAAGATTGGCGCGCCGGTCGTGCGGGTGTTTGCCGACACACAGATGCGGGCGCAGACCTGGGAGACGGTTTCCGGCGGCGCCAAGCGGGATGAGGTCGAGAAATGGATCGCCGACGAGATCCGAACCTGCGCCGAGCATGGCGCGAAATTTGGGGTGATCATCGGGGTGCAGAACCACGGGGACTTCATCAAGACGGCCGATGACTTGATCAGCCTCCTGCGCCGAGTGGATTCGCCGTGGTGCGGCGCGATTGTCGATACAGGCTATTTCAAGGCGGCAGATCCCTACGCCGAGATCGAAAAAGCGGCGCCCTACGCGGTGAACTGGCAGGTGAAACAGAGCCCGCTCGGGGTCGAAAAGGAGGCGGAGGCGCCGACGGACCTGAAGCGCTTGGTGCGGATCGTGCGGGCGTCGGGCTACCGCGGATACCTGCCAATCGAGACGCTTTCGCCGCGGGGCGGCACGGGCCCGGCTTACGATCCGTTCACGGTGGTGCCGAAATTCCTGGCCGAAGTGCGGCAGGCGCTGGCGGAGACGGCCTGAACCTCAACGTCATGAAGCTACTGATTGTTTTGGCGCTGATCGGAAGTGGGGCGAGCTTCGGCGCGCCGCCGCCCAAGGACGCGGTCGTGCTCTTTGACGGGAAAAATCTCGAGGCATGGGCGACGAAGGGCGGCAAGGACTGGCTGAAGGAAGCCGGACCGGCCTCGTGGAAACTGGTCGAGGTCGATGGGGCCCGCGTGATGGAGATCGTGCCGGCGGCGGACTCGCTGATTTCGCGACGGAAGTTCGGGGACGCGCGCGTGCACTTGGAATTTCGCACGCTGGTCGCGCCGACCAACAGCGGTGTGTATTTGCAGACGCGTTACGAGGTGAACATCAACGAGAGCCATGGGCGCGACGACGTGAACCCGTGCGGCGGGCTCGACAATTGCTCCGACGTGAAGCCGAGCGTGCGCGCGACGCGACCGATGCTGACGTGGCAGACGCTCGACATCGATTTTGAAGCGCCGCGGTTCGATGCGGCCGGCAGGAAGACGGCGAACGCACGAGCGAGCGTCGTGCTCAACGGCGTGAAACTTTACGACCGTCAGGAGCTGAATCCGCCGAAGGGCGCGGCGGGCCGACTCGGCGAGGCGGCGACGGGGCCGTTGATGCTGCAAGAGCACGGGCAGGCGGTGCAGTTTCGGAATATCTGGGTGGTCGAGAAGTAGTGCGGCAGGATGCAGTGGAATG
>JANPIT010000959.1:0-8378 GCA_031425115.1 Opitutaceae bacterium
CGGGGCGTCTTCACCGCGGCACCGCTACCTGTTCCAACACGCGCGTCACGACCTCATCGATCGTGAGCCCCTCGATCTCAAATTCCGGCCGGAGCACGAGGCGGTGACCGAGCACGGCGTTGGCCAGACCACGGACATCGTCGGGCGTCACATAATCGCGACCTTCGATCGCGGCACGCGCGCGGCCGCCGAGCAGCAACGCCTGCGTCGCCCGCGGCCCCGCGCCCACGAGCACGCTCTCGTGCGCGCGCGTCGCCCGCACCAGGTCGACGACATACGCGCCCAATTCTTCGCGCAGCGTCACCGCCGTCAGTAGACCGCGCGCCGCGGCGAGTTCGCCGGGCTGCAGAGCGGACTTAACTGCGCCCGACGCCAGCACGGCCTCCGGCGATTCCGCCCCGAGCATCCGACGCGCCAGCACCAATTCTTCCTCTCGCGTCGGCGGCTCCATTTTAATTTTCACCATGAACCGATCCTTCTGCGCCTCGGGCAGCGGATAAGTCCCCTCGCTATCCGCAGGGTTCTGCGTCGCGAACACCGTAAAACTGTCGTCGAGCACATGCGTGTCGCGATCGATCGTCACCGCGCGCTCCTGCATCGCCTGCAGCAGCGCCGCCTGCGTTTTGGCGGGCGCGCGGTTCACCTCGTCCGCGAGGAGAAACGCGGTGAAGACCGGTCCCTTGATCAACGTGAACTGATTCGTCTGCAGGTTGAACACGTTGGTGCCCGTGATGTCCGCGGGCATCAGGTCGGGCGTAAACTGCACGCGGCCGCTCGGCACGCCGAGCACCTGCCCCAGCGTGCGCACGAGCAGCGTCTTGGCCACGCCAGGCACGCCTTCGATCAACGCGTGGTTGCGCGTCAGCAGTGTGATCAGGGCGAGCTCGACCGCTTGATCCTGGCCGATGACCACCTTGGCGACTTCCGCGCGGGCCGCGGCCAGCATGGCGTTCAGTTTTTCGATAGCTGGGTTCATGGAAAATAATGTGGGCAATCGCTCACCGCCGCTTCAGCGCCCGGGCCGCAGCGTTGTAGCGCACAAACGCCGGCGAGTTCTTCGGTTCGGCGGCCAGCGCCACGTCGACGCGTGCCTGGTCGCTCGCCCGCGCCGTCGCCCGCCATTCGGTCGCGCACACCGCCGCGAGATCCTGGGGCGGCACCGAACGGCGCAGCAGCGCCTCGAGCCCCGCAGCCGGATGATACGTCAACGCCACTTCGCCCGATTCGTTCGTGGGTGGCACGAATAACGCCATCCGCCGCCAGACAAACAATAACGCCAAAATGAGGAGCGTGACGAACGCCCCCGTGAGCCCGTAGCGCCGCGCCAGCGCCGCCACGCCTGCCTGCGCGACGACGCCCAAGTGAGCCTCGTCGAACGTCACTCGCACGTGCGGGCCCACCAGCCACGCGAGCAGTGCGGGCACGCGATCGTTTTGCAGCGCTTCGTTGCTGAGCAAATACGAATCCGCCATCAGCACGATCGAGCCTAGCCCGAGTTTACGCTCCACCCCCACCGGTTCAGCCCCGCGGCGATACAGCACGCGCCACCCTGCCTCGGCTTCGAGTGAGAAATACGCATCGCTGCGCCACGCGATTTCCGCCGGCAGCCCCGCCGCCCGCGCCTCCTCGGTCGCCACCGCGCCACCACTCCGATCGACCAGCACGCGCTCTTTCACCTCCGCGCCCCACCGGCGCCGCAGGTCCACATAACCGACTTTTTCGCGCCCCGTATCCTCCGCAGCCTCACGCTGCCGCTGCTCGTCCTTCTCCTCGCGTTTCGCTTCCTCGGTTTTTTCCTGTTCCGTCTGAGCCGCGGTCGCGCGCAACCCCAGCACGAGCCGACTGCCCCGCCGCACCGCACCGTCGAGCGCAGCGAAATCCCCCGGCCGCGTCTTCGCCCACGATTGCGGCCGGATCCCCGCCAGCAGAATCGTCCGCGCCGGCGCGGGCTCGATCTCCGCCAGCGCCTTGAATTGCCGCTCCACCCCCACGCCCGGCACCTGCGCGAGGCTGTCGTGCAGCGCGCGCAGCCCCAGCGGATCGGCGCGCAGCGAGGAATACGCGGGAAACAAATCCCCCTGCGCCACCCGACGTTGAAACAGCAACGCGAGTCCGCCGACGAGCGCGGCGAGCGCGACCAGGAGAACGAGGAGCGGACCGTGGCGCGTCATCGTCGTCATCTTTCCAGTTCCCTCATCCACGCGCGCACCTGCGCCTCGGCCGGCTGCGCCTGACCATACCACACGTCTTCGAACTCACGCCGGCGCTCCGCGAATCGCGCGGCCACGTCCGTCCGCGACAACACCCGCCGCCGCACTTCGCGCTCGTAGTCCAAATTCGTCTTGAACCGCGCCAGCGACACCAGGCCCTCGGCCGCCAGTCGCGCGAGCGTCGCGAGATACAGCGCGCGCAACGCCAGTCGCCACTCCCCCTTCGCCGCCTGCTCGCGCGCGAGTGTGAGCCAACCATCGGCGGGCAACTGGGCCGCCTGCACGTTCTCGTCGTGCAAATCCGGCGCCACTGCCGCGACCGCGTGCGCCGTGAGCACCGGCAACCCGCGCCGCCCCGCGCCGCGCGCCACCAGCCAAATCACCCAGAGAATCAGCACCACCGCCACGGCGATGAACACATAAAGCAGCACGCGCAGAGCCCTCAACGCCGTGGCGCCATCACTCCCGCTCGAATCTCGACTGGATTTCCCGCTCGTGAAATTACGCTCGAACCAGTCGACGACGCCGCGCACGGCGCGCCCGAGCGAGCGGCCCATCTCGACCACCGCGTCGACGCCTTGGCGCACAAAGCGTTTGATCACGCTCTCGTTCGCCCGCGTCTCTTTCACCGCCGCGGGCCGCAGTCGCCAGCTGAAGTCGGGCCCCGCCAACACCTGATCGATCGCGCGGTCGAGTTCCGCGGCCGGCATGACCACCGACGCTGGATGGTGGGGCGCTGGCGTTGACGCGGTCTCAGCTCCGTCTGCGCTGCTCGCCAACGAAGCGAGAGACATCAGCAAAGCCACGCTCACGGCCGCCCGCAGCGCGCCGCCGCGGTGGTCGTGGTTCCGGCGCGCGAGCTGCAACTCCACGCGCACGTCCTCACCCGTCCGCCGCGCCCGGCCATGAAAAACTCGCAGCACGTAGAACGCCTTCACGAGCGGATCGAGAACAAGCCAGGTGAGCGCCGTTACCGATGCCACGAACGTCGTGTTAAGAAACCACCAGCCGGAAAAACCGAAGATATTTTCGATGCCCAGCAACTTGTTCGCGAGCCAGGGCACGCCGACGAACGCGAGGCCGAGATTCAGCCACGCGCAGAGCGCGATCGCCGCGAGCAGCAGCAGCGCCACGTGATTCTGCGCCGGCCAGAGCCGCGCCTGCGCCACAGCTTCGTCGTGCAGCCGCTCGTCTTCGCCCAGCACGACCAGATTTTGCGCATACGCGTAAACCCAACCGGCGGGCACTACGAGCACCGCCGCGGCGCCCAGCGCGAGCGCCGTCCACGATTGCAACCGCAGCTGCGCGATCGCGATCCGTCGCGCGCGCGCCCACGACCAGGACGGCGGCAGCGCGCCGAGCCGCGTCGCCATCAAACGCGCACAGAATTCCGCCTGCGCGACCTTCATTCCCGCGAAGAGCGCGACGAGACCCAGCGCCGCCCACGCCACTTGATCACCGGTCGGTTGAAACCAGGTCGCGTGCGCCCAGAAGAAAAGCAGCCCCAGCACGAAAGGCACTGCGCCCGCGTAGTAGATCGCCAGCGTCCCGATCGACGCTCCGCGCAGGAGATGCACCGCCTCCTCGACGAGTTCGAGCGGCTGGGGTTCGAGTTGGCGTCGTGCGGACTTCATTGCACCGACCGCTCCGCGATGTTTTTCCAAATCGTGCCGTCGTGAAATTCGGCGGGGATCTTCAGGAGCAACGTCCCCGCCGCATAAAACAACCACCAGAGCACCAGTGCCCCCGCCGTCGTCGAGCCCACCCGCCGCACGGCCGCGAGTCGCTCTCTCCGCGTGGCCCGCGTGCCGCTGGTGCGGGCAATGCACGCCGCGCACAGCAACTTGCCGTCATGCTCCACCACGCATTCGCGACAGAAAAATTCTCCGCAGCCCGGGCAACGCGCGGCCGCCTCCCGTGCGGTATGTCGCACGCAGCGGCGCGCATGTAACTGGCCGAGACCGGCCGGCGCCGGGGGAATCGGCGGAGCGTTCATCCGACTGGTGGCGGCGTCGCGTCGGGCGCCCCGGCCGCGGGCGTCGTCGATTCACTGGGAGGCGCCGCGGCTGCAGGTGACCGCACCACCGTGAGTCCCTCCGTTTCAGGCGCGCTCCCGCTCGTCGGCACGGCGCGCGGCAGCGTGAGATCCGCCTGCGCTTGGGCGAGCAGAGGCTGGAGTTGCGCGATGACCTTCCGGGCTTTGTTGATTCGCACGAGCGACGTCAGCTCCGCCGTCTGCACGCCCGTCAGGACATATGCGCGGCAGCCCGCACCGAGCAGGTGATTCCAAATGAGACCCGCGACGCCGATGAGGAAAAAAATGGTCGAGAAAATCGGGGGTTCGCGACCGGTCAGCCCGATCCCCAGCACAATTCCGGCCGGCGCCGCGATGACCCCCCACGCGACGCCCCACCAAATGCGGCGGGCCGATTTCGTGAGGAAAATCGCCTTCACATCGCTCAGCTGCACGCGCGAGTAACTCTCGTGGTAACCGGTGGAGCGCACGATCATCAAATGATCCGCCGCGAGCCAGAGGCTCGAGTAAGTGCCCACGCCCGCGGAGTCGCGGGTCAAGCGGCGGTAGGGCGTGGGCGTCGCGGGCATGGCTCGGTTCAGCTTCGCACCCACCAGGTCACGCCGAGCGCGATCCACGCGCCGATTTCGATGGCAGCAATTACCGCCGCGATGACGAGTCGCGCCCGACCACGACCGCGCACGAGACTGTTGGGTTTATTCCATCCGTAGATCACCAGGCCGAGAGCGGCGGGCGCCGTGATCAGCGTAAACGGCCAGATCAGCAAAGGCACCACGGCCAACGTCAGCGCGATGGAATCGAAGAGCACGCGGTCGCGCGCCACCGTGGGATCCTCCGATCCCTTGCTGCCCGCGATGCAGGAGGGGCAAAGTTTTTTGCCGCCAAACGGCACCGTGCACACCGGGCACAGCAATCGCCCACAGCTCTCGCAAATCGCCTCCGCGCGATTTTCCGCGTGGAAAAAACAAACCGACTCCTCGGACAGCACCGCGGTCTGCGCGATCACCTGCGCGCGCGTGGCGTGCAGCGCAGGGAACGGAATGAATTCGAAATCGGCGCGGCAGCCGGCGCAGGCGCCATGCTGCGCATCGGCCCAAGAGTCCGGCCCGAGCGTGCGTTTGCACTTCGGACAGGCCAGCTCGGCGCCGGACGTCATCGCGTCTTGATTACCCGCGTATCGCAAATCCGATCGTGCAACCCGCGTTTCTCGCCATCGAACGCCGCGATCACATAGCCGATCAACAGCGTGAAGGCATTGAGCCAATGCGCGAAATACCGCCCGATAATTCGTCCCACCGAAAGCTTGCTGCCATCGGCCCGGAGCAGCTTCAGCCCGAGTGCCAACTTGCCCGGCGTGGCATCGTATTTGCGGGTGAAAAACGTTTCGTAAAGGATGCCGAGGCCGAGCGCTACCAGCTGCAGCACCACCTGCATCAACACGACGAGGCCGACATTCCCCGAGTTCGCCGCGGCCGACGCTCCGATCGCAATCCCCGCTCCGAAGGTGAGCGGCATCACGACGACGGAGACAAGCAAGCCATCGACAAACTTCGCCACAAACCGCCGCCAGAATCCACCGTAGCCAAACGCGCCCGGCATCCCGCCATCGCTCGGTTGCGCGATGCCCTCCCGCATGCGCTGAAAATACGCATCGCGGTGTTCCGCGCTGATCCATTTCCCCTCGTAGTTCACCATCTCGCGGCGCGGATACCGCTTGCCGCTCACCGCGCACACTTCCGTGCCGTCGTCCACGCCCGGGGTGCCCGCTCCCCCACCCATCACGGCCGCGTGCGTCTGCCAAGTCGCCATACCCTGACGCCAGACGAGCGTGTCGCTCTTGATCGTTCCCTCCGCCACCAGCCGATCGAACTCGGACTGTTCCACGGGACCGTGCCGCTGTTCACCGATCGCGTAATACCATTGCATAGGGGTGGGTGGGGACGCCCGTCTTGAAACCGGCGCAGCGAATCCGTTGCAACGAAATACCCCCTGGCCACGCGGAAAAGTATTTTGCAACGCGCGACTTGCAGCGTTCCTGTCCCGCCATGCGCGCACCAATTTTCGCCCTCTGCCTTGTTGGCCTGGTCCTCGGCATCGCCGGTTGCGCGAAACGCGAAGCGCCCGCCACCGCCGGCCTGCGCACCCGCACCTTGCTCGTCGGCAACGCCGCCGAACCCGGCGATCTCGACCCTCACCTCGCTTCGATTCTCAACGACCAGATCGTCGTCAACACGCTCTTCGAAGGCCTCACCCTCCTCGATGAGCGCACCACGCAACCGCTCCCCGCCGTGGCCGAGAAATGGATCGTTTCACCCGATGGACTCACGTGGACCTTCACGCTGCGCGCGGGATTGAAGTGGTCGAATGGCGACGCGCTGACCTCCGCCGACTTTGTCACCGCGTGGCGCCGCGTGCTGCATCCCGCCTTCGCCGCCGACAACGCCTGGTATCTCTTCGCGTTGAAAAACGCCGAGGCCTACAACGCCAAAAAGCTCACCGATCCCGCCGCCGTGGGCTTCGCCGCCCCCGATCCACGCACCCTCGTGCTCACGCTCGAGCGACCCACGCCCTATCTGCCCGCGCTCGTGTCGATGCCCGCATGGTTTCCCCTCAACGCGCGTTCGCTGGAAAAATTCGGCGCCCTCGAGAAACGGGGCACCGCCTGGACGCGCCCCGGGAATCTCGTGAGCAACGGCGCTTTCCAGCTCGCCGAATGGCAACCGAACGCCCGCATCGCGCTCACGAAAAATCCGCATCACCGCGAAGCCGCGCAGACGCAGCTCGAGCGCGTGGTGTTTTTTCCAATCGAGAATCCCGACGTCGAAGAACGCGATTTCCGCGCCGGCCAGCTCCACGCCACCTTCAATCTGCCCGTCACGAAACTCGCCGCGTGGCGCAAGCAGGACGCCGCGCAACTCCGCATCGACCCCACGCTCCAGATCAATTTCCTCCGTTTCAACACCGCCCGCCCGCCGCTCAACGATCCCCGCGTCCGGCGCGCGCTCTCGCTCACGATCGACCGCACCGCCATCGCGACGAGCGTCCTTCAAGGTAGCCGGGCCCCGGCCGGCTCGATTACGCCGCCCGGCACCGGTGGCTACACCTCGCGCGCGCAGGTCACGACGAATGTCGCCGAAGCGCGCCAACTCCTCGCGGCCGCTGGTTTCGCGGAGGGCAAGGGACTCCCCACCATCGATATTCAATGCCGCAACGACGAGATCATGCCGCGCCTCGCGGAAGCATTGCAGGCGATGTGGCAACGCGACCTCGGCTTGCGCACCACGATTTCGCAGGTCGAGCAGAAGACGTGGATCCAGAATCAGCAGACGCAGAACTACGGCATCTCCACCGCCGCGTGGACCGCTGACTTCCCCGATCCCGTCACGTTCCTCGGCATGTTCACCGCGAACAGCGCCTATAATTGGACCGGCTGGAATAATGCGGACTACGAGAAACTCATGAACACCGCGGCCGAGACCGTGGATGCCAGGCAACGTTTCGAGGTCTTCCAACAAGCCGAGGCGCTGCTCCTCAACGAGTCACCCGTCGCGCCGATTTTCTACGGGGCTCAAACTTACTTGCTGCATCCGGCGGTGAAAGGCTGGGAGCCCGCGCCCTTGATTTTCCGGCGCTTCCAAGTCGTGCGATTGGAATGAACGCGGCTGCGGCGTCCCGCCGCAGGTTTGGTCCCGAGGTGGAGCGGCTTGTCCTCAAGACGCTGGCTTAAACGCGTTCAAACATCCTGAAAGCGCGTTAGGGACAACGCGCTCCACCTCAAACCGATCGATACACCGTTGCCCAAACCTGACGCTTGTCGCGCGCCTCGTCCGCGCCCAAGGTCTCGCTCGATGCGTTTCCTCGTTGCCTGCCTTTCCCTGCTCGCCGCTGCCGCGACCGCTTCGGCGGCCGAGGTGCAGTTCCTGCGCGTCTGGCCGGCGTGGCGCGACGCCGCTTCGTTTGAGCGGATCGGGGAATATTTCGGCCGCCCGGAGAACACCGGCCGCGAGATCGTCCTCCGCACCCAGGCCGCCGAGCGCGCGGGCTATTATTTTCTCGTGCGCTTGAAAGCCCCCGCCGCCGTGCCCGGCGCGAAATTTGAACTGAGCGTGATCCGACCCGAAACGCCGGAACCC
>JANPIT010000960.1:0-2187 GCA_031425115.1 Opitutaceae bacterium
CCCGCTGAACTCGGACGTCAACGGGCCGTTGATGCGCGCGAAAATTTTCGGCGAGTGTTTCCTCGGTAAGTCGAAATCGGATAAACGGTGCGTGGAGTTTGTGATGCTCAGCTACTCGGGCAGCGCGCGAAAATATCTGGAAAATCAGGTGTCGATCTGCCTCTCGACGGATCTACCGCTCTACTACTGGGCGCATCGATTTTCGGCGAGCGGCCGGTTGGCGGACTACCGTTATCTGCTCAGCCGCGCGAAACGCGTGTTGATCGATAGTGCGATCGCGCCGGATGACGCGCTGACCTATCCGTGGCCCAACCCCACCGCGACGCGCGACCTCGTTTACTGCCGGCTGCTACCGGTGCGGCAGACGATCGGGCAGTTTTTGGCCGCGTATTCTCCCGGGATATTGGTGGAAGGCCTGCGCGCCGTCACGGTGTCGCATGACGCAGCGTTGAGTGCGGAGGCGCGCGTGACGCTGGCTTGGTTGCGACGACGCCTGTCGGCCTGCGGCGACTTGGTGGAGGGCGTCGAATTTGCCGCCACGGCGTTTGCGGCCGGTGTGAGCGGAAGTCTGGCCGTGCGGTTTGATTATGCGAATTCGGCGCGGCGTTTTAGTTGGAAAGGCGATCTCGCCACGGGACAGGCGCTCTTCGAGGCCGACCTCGGGGGCGGCGCTACGACGCTGTCGGCTGCGGTTAGCTTGTTGAAACCGGAGAGTGCGCTCAGCGAGGCGATGTTTTTCTGAGCAGGCCCACGGAACACGCGGACGTCACCGGTCAGATCCAGAAGCGGCCTTTGAAACGCGAAGGACGCAGAGGGCGCGGAGGAAGAAACTGTCCTTGGGATCTGATGGTTCCCTCAAGCAATGCGCTTGATGCGTTTCTGCTTCGCGTCCTTCGCGATCTCCGCGTTTCACCCGCCGTTTTGTCGCCAAAATTTCCGTGTGTTCCGGATGTTCCGTGGGCAATCTTTTGTTCGTGAAAACCAGCGTCATCCCCGCGCTCGTCCTGACTTTGCTCGCGCTTTCGCCGTTGGCCGGTCGCGCGCAAACCTCGGAGTCGAAACCGACAGTCGCCGCACTTTCGTGGCTAACTGGCACATGGACCCTCGAGCGCAATGGACGCGTGACCATCGAGCGCTGGGCGGCGCCCGCTGGTGGCGTGATGATTGGCACAAGTCATACTTACGCGGGCGCGCGCACAATCGAGTATGAGTTCGTTTTGATCCGCGCGGACGCCCAAGGCGACGTGCAGTATGTGGCGATGCCGTCGGGGCAAACCGGGGCGTCCTTCAAACTGACGAGGGTAACCGCCCGCGAGGCGGTGTTCGAAAATCCGCACCACGATTTCCCGCAGAAAATTTCGTATCAACTGAAGGACGACGGAGTGCTCGTGGCTGCGATTGACGGCCCCAAAGACGGCAAGGCGCGGCGCGTGGAATTCGTCTACCGGCGGGAAAAGTGAACGCCGCTTTTCGTCCGTGATGCTCAGCCTTCGTTTACTTGCGCTGCTGGCCGTGGCGCATTCGGCGGCTGACGCATCCGTGGCGGCCGCGCCGGTGGTGGCGGTGGGGGCGGCGAAGGTCGATATCACGCCCGATCTGCCGATCCGGCTTTCGGGGTATCAATCGCGACCGACGGAAGCGGACCGCGTCGCGATGCCGCTGAGCGCGCGGGCGGTGGCGATTGGCGCGGATGGGGACGGGCCGGCGGTGTTGATCGTCGCCGAGTTGATCGCGGTGAGCGAGGCGTTGAGCGAGGCCGTGGTGGCGGCAATCCAGGCTCGTCATCCGATCCCGCGCGCACGGATCGCGATTTGTGCGACGCATACGCACAACGGCCCGGCGGTGGCCGGAACGATACCGTTCATGTTTTCGCGGGAGCTGCCGGCGGAGGAGCTGGCGCGGATCGAGCGTTACACGTCGGGGCTGCCGGCGAAGCTGGCGGGCGTGGCGCTGGCGGCACTGGCCGCGCGGCAACCGACGCAGCTGCACTGGGGGCAGGGGATCGCCGGCTTTGCGGTGAATCGGCGCAAGGTCGTCGATGGTAAGCACGCGGGCTACACGGCGGAGCCCGGCGGAGTGGTGGATCACGCGGTGCCGGTGTTGCGCGCGAGCGACGAGCGCGGTGGCGTGCGCGCGGTGCTGGCCAATTACGCGTGTCACTGCACCACGCTGAAGGGCGGGGAGAAT
>JANPIT010000961.1:0-3593 GCA_031425115.1 Opitutaceae bacterium
GCGGCGACGACGACGGAAATCGGGGCCACCTCGACGGAGATTACCGCGACCTCGAAGGAGTTGGTCAGGACGATGGGCGAAGTGGCGCGGACCGCGGAGCAGACGGCGACGATCGCGGAAGACGGCCGCACGGGGCTCACTCGGATGGAAAGCACGATGGCTCAGGTGACCGACGCGGTCGGCACTATTACGGGAAAACTCGCCGTCCTGAACGAGAAGGCGGGTAATATCAGTAGTGTGGTCACGACGATCACGCAGGTGGCGGACCAGACCAATCTGCTTTCGCTGAACGCCGCGATCGAAGCGGAAAAAGCGGGCGAGTTCGGCCGGGGGTTTGCGGTGGTCGCGCGGGAGATTCGGCGGCTCGCGGATCAGACCGCGGTGGCCTCGTCGGACATCGGGGAGATGGTGAAGGAAATGCAATCCGCGGTGTCGGCTGGCGTGATGGGCATGGACAAATTTTCCGAAGAGGTGCGGCGCGCGGTGCAGGAAGTGCGGACGGCGGGTGTGCAACTCGCGCAGATCATCGAACAAGTGCAGGCGTTGACGCCGCGGATCGAGACGGTGAACGAAGGGATGCAGGCGCAAGCGACGGGTGCCTCGCAAATCAGCGAAGCGCTGGCGCAGCTCAGCGAAGGCGCGCGCCAGACGGCTGAGTCGTTGCGGCAGTCCAACGAGGCGATCCAGCAACTCAACGAGGCGACTTTTGGCCTCCGGGCCGGGATCGAGAAATTCAAAATCGCGCACTGACCGAACTGCGGCTGCATCCTTCGCTCATGCTGTTTTTGCTATTTCAACTCGGTTCCGATCGCTACGCGCTCGCGGCGCAGGACGTGATCGAGGTGCTGCCGTTGATCGCGTTGAAGCAATTGCCGCAGGCGCCACGCGGGATCGCGGGCCTGCTGAACTATCGCGGACAACCGGTGCCGGTGCTCGATCTCAGTCTGCTGGCGCTGGGCCAGCCCGCTGCGCAACGTGTGAGCACCCGGCTCCTCATCACCCGCTGCACCGTGAATGATCCTTCTGGTGCGCCGGCGGAGAAACTGCTCGCGCTCCTCGTCGAGCGCGCAACGGAGGCGATTGCGAAGGAACCGACGGACTTCGTGCCCGCGGGCGTCGACAGCCCGGGCGCGCGTTACCTCGGTCCGGTGGCGCCGGATCCGCGCGGTTTCATCCAGCGGATCGATCTCGCTGTGTTGCTCAACGCTGAGCTGCGCACGGCACTCTTTCTCGCGCCGGCGGAGGAGGCGGTGCCATGAATGTCGCGTCGGTCGAAGCCTGGCTTTCCACCCACACGGGTCTGGTCGCGGACAAGCTCGGTCCCGGTCAAGTCGCGCGAATCGCGCGGGAGCGGCTGCGCGAGACGGGGTGCGCGGATGCAGCGGCCTACGTGGCGCTGTTGTCCACCTCGCTCGCCGAGCAGCTTCTCTTTATAGAGGCGATCGTCGTGACCGAAACGTGGTTCTTCCGCGATCGCGCGGCGCTCGAAGGACTCGTGCGCCAGGCCACGAGTCGTTGGGCGACGCGTCACACGAGCGGCGCGTTTCGAGTGCTCAGCGTGCCGTGTTCGAGTGGGGAGGAGCCGTATTCCGTCGCGATGGCGATGGCGCTGGCGACGTGGCCGGCCGCACGACTGCAGATCGACGCGGTCGACATCAGCCGCGACAACCTCGCGCGGGGCAGCGAAGGCGTTTATCGCAAGAATTCCTTCCGCGGCGCGGACCTGGCGTTTCGGGAAACGTTTTTCGACCTCGTGGCGGCCGAGACTTGGCGGGTGCGCGATGCGGTGCGGACGCCGGTGCGTTTCCAAGAAGCTAATTTATTGGGCGACGATTTCACCGCGGGCCGGCCGCTCTACGACGCGATTTTCTGTCGGAATCTCCTGATTTATTTCGATCCACCGGTGCAAACGCGGGCGTTTGCGACGCTGATGCGCTTGCTCGCCGATGACGGGCTGCTCGCGGTGGGCCCGGCCGAGGCAGTGCTGGCCTTGGAGCATGGCTTTGCGCCGGTGCCAGGGGAGTCGATGTTCCTTTTCCAAAAAGCGGTCGCGAAACCCGAGCCGGCGCCGGTGGCGACCCCGCGTGCGCGGGTGCGCGTCACACCCGTGTCACGCCCTCCCGGGGCAAAACCCAACGAAATAAAACGGGCGGCAGATGTGGCGCCCGCGTTGGCGTTGCCACCGCTCGAGAGCATGCGGGCGATGGCGGACGCGGGCCGGCTCCGCGAGGCGGCGCAACTGGGCGAGGCGCTGCTGCGGGAGAGCGGGGCGAGCGTTGAGTTGTGTTATCTGATCGCAGTGGTGGCGGATGCCGCCGGCGAGAAGCGGCGGGCGGAGGAGTTTTACCGGAAAACGCTGTATTTGAATCCCCAGCACGCGGAGTCGCTGGCGCACCTGGCGTTGGTGCTGGAAAAGAAGGGCGATGCCGCGGGTGGGGCGGCGCTGCGGGCGCGCACCGCACGAATCAGGGATGTCTCGCAAAAGCGCAAAGGCGCGAAGGAGGTCGCGTGAACGAGAATGAAGTAGCGCGCATGGTCGTGGATGCGGCGTATCAGGTGCATACCAAGCTGGGGCCTGGTTTGTTGGAGTCTGTCTACGAGACGGTTCTCGCGTATGAACTGGCGCAGCGTGGACTCGAAGTCGCGCGACAACAGCCTGTGCCCATTGCGTATGGCGACCTGAAATTCGAGGAAGGTTTTCGTGCTGATCTGATCGTGGCGGGTTTGGTGCTGGTCGAACTGAAGTCAGTCGAAGTCCTCGCGCCCGTGCACAAGAAACAAACCCTCACTTATCTTAAACTCTCCGGCAAACGCCTTGGTCTGCTGATCAATTTCGGCGCGCCGCTCATCAAGGATGGCATTATCCGCATCGCCAATGGACTCCCCGATTAATTTCTTCGCGTCTTTGCGGCTTTGCGAGAGCCCTTCGGGGACCGGACTGGTTCTCGCAAAGGCGCAAAGCCGCAAAGGGGTTTACTGAATACGAGATGGACTCCTTACCTAAATCTTCGGCTTCACGAAGCGCTCGGTCGAATGGTGGATCGCCAATCGAATCATCGATGGAGAACTTTGCGCCTTTGCGAGAGCTTTTGGGGGATCGGATTGGGTCACGCAAAGGCGCCAAGCCGCAAAGGGGTTTACTGAATTCCGAGATGGGCTCCTTTTCTAAATCTTCAGCTTCACGAAGCGCTCGGTCGAATGCCGCATCGCCAATGGACTCCCCGATTAAGTTCTTCGCGCCTTTGCGTCTTTGCGAGAGCTCTTTGGGGACCGGACTGGGTCTCGCAAAGGCGCAAAGCCGCAAAGGGAATTCCGAGATGGACTCCTTTCCTAAATCTTCGGCTTCACGGAGCGTTCGCTCCAATGGTAGATCGCCAATCGAATCACCGATGGAGAACTTTGCGCCTTTGCGTCTTTGCGAGAGCCCTTTGGAGATCGGATTGGGTCTCGCAAAGGCGCCAAGCCGCAAAGGTGTTTACTGAATTCCGAGATGTTCTACTTTTCTAATTCTTCAGCTTCACTAAGCGCTCTGTCGAATGCCGCATAGCCAATCGAATCTCCGATGGAGAACTTTGCGCCTTTGCGTCTTTGCG
>JANPIT010000962.1:0-5192 GCA_031425115.1 Opitutaceae bacterium
GAAATTTCGCATCGGCGTGGAAGGCGACCGGGCCGTGGCGTTCAGCAAGGAACGGGCGCCGCCGCGACTGCGGTTTCTCCGCTGGGCCAGCGCCCGCCAACTCGTTTTCGCGCCGACCGCCTACAATAATGGAGTCCGCACCATCGCGCCCGTTTACGCCGTCAATCGCGACGGCACCGAGCCGAAGACGCTCGCCGAAGCGGACGATTTTGCGCTGCAGACTGACCGCCGCACCCAAATCCTGGGATTTCTGGGCGGCCAGCGCGACGTCTTGTTCATTGAGGCCTTGGGGAAACCCACGTTTCCGCCGGCCGACTTGGTGCCGACCACGCTCTTCGCCCTCGATCTTGCGACGGGCAAGCTGCGAAGCGTGGCCGAGGAAATCGACGATGGGCGCTACCTCTACGATCAGAAAGGCACGGCGCGGCTGCTCTATTCGCATCCGCTCCGCTCGCATACCCGCACGTTCCGCGCCTCCACCGGCGGCACGTGGAGTCGGTGGGTGGCGGTCGCCGAGCCGGCTTTCGGTCCCCTGGTGAAGGACTTCCCGGTGACGGTCGCGAACTACTACGACGAGCGAGCCTTTCCGCTCGGGTTCGACGTGAATCCAAATATCTTATACTACGCCTCGAACGTGGGCCGCGATACCTATGGCGTCTATGCCATGAATCTCACGACCCGCCAACGCACGGACTTGGCCATCGAGGAGCCGCACGTGGACCTCGTAGGGCTCGAGCCGGTCGAGGCCAGCAAGGCGCTTGTGTTCGACGAGGCCACGGGACGTCTGGCCGGCGTTCGCGCCATCGGTCTCACGCCCTTCACGCGCTGGGTCGAACGCGAGATTGCGCAAGTCCAGGTGGAGTTGAACGGAAAGTTTCCCCGGCGCACGGTGGAAATCCTGCAGTGGGATGATGCGCGCACCCGGTTCCTGATCCGGGTCAGCGGCGGCGTCGAGCCGGGCCGCTATCATGTTTATCAGCGCCCGGAAAAAGTTCTCGTCGAGCTGTTGCGGCGCGCGCCGTGGCTGCGCAACGCGGACCTGCACGCGACGGCCACGTTTGAATTCGACAGCCCTCGCGGCGTGCACCTGACCGGCCACCTCACGCTGCCGCGCAAGTCCCGGCTCAATCCACCCCCGTTACTGATCGATTTTTCCGATGGGCTCATGGGGCGCCCGCTGGCGGATTTCGATCCGGATGCGCAGGCGTTCGCCGAGATGGGTTTCATCGTGGCGCGGGTGAATCATCGGGGCGGCGAGGGGTTTGGCGTGAAGCACCGCAACGCCCTGCACGACGGGATCGATCGTGTGCCGGTGGATGATGCGCTCGCGGTGATCGAGTGGATCGCCCGGCAGCACGGCATCGATCGGCGGCGAATCGCGACCTACGGACGCGGGCTGGGTGGTTATCTCGCCCTGCGCGCGCTACAGCTCGAGCCAAACGCGTTTCGTTGCGCAGTCGCGATCGAGGCGCCGCTCGATCCGCGCGCCTGGCTCGAGCCGCCACTGGAAGATATGGGGCCGGGCGCGTCGGAAAGCCCCATCGACACCGGCTTCGGTCCCAGCGTCTCGTCACGCGGGCCGCCCCCGCCGATCGATTTTCTGCAAGAAGCGAAGCGAGCCTACCTGGCGCGCGGGAAGCAGCCACTCGCCGGACTCTCGGTCGGCCGGAATGCCGAGCGGTTGACGAAACCGGTCATGCTCGTCGTCGACCCAGGGCGCGACCGGATGGTCGAGGGGCAGAACTCCGACCTTCGTTCCAGGCTGAAGCGGCTCGGTCACGCGCCCGAATACGTGGAAGTCGGCAGCGGCTACGCGGAGAATATTCCCGCCGCCAGGGCGCGGTTATTCCGGCAGATTGAGGAGTTCTTCAATTTGAATCTCTACGATTACAAAGTGAAGGTCGGCCCGACCAAGGAGGTCAAATGAAGGCGTCGCGCGTGCTCGTGTCCCTCATGCTCGGTGCGGCGTTCGCCGGCCGTGCCCTCGCCGCGGAAATCCCGGCCGCGGTTACTCAGGTCCCCGGGCTGGTGGTGCCGCGGGCGCCGCTCAGCGCGGTGGAGCGCGAAGTGGCGATCGAGCTGCCGCCGATGATCATCGCTGAATCATCAAAAGCGCCGCCGTGGCTTTATGCGAACGTAGGCGAAGCGGAATATCTCTCACGCTGCTCGGCCGCGACGACGCGCGCCTACATCACCGCGCAATTGGAAATCGGCCGGATGCTCCGCGTATTTCTGCCGGCGGATTTTCTTTCGCCGGTGGCGGTTCCGATCGTCTCCATCCTCGCGCCTCTCGAGTCGCGTCAGGCCAGCGACGATCTGGCGAGTCGCGAAATGCAGCGGATGGAACAGCAAGCGATTCAGCGCACCCATGAGGAAGGCCGGCGCGAGCTGGCGGTGCCGAGGGTCGGCCCGGTGCGTTTCCTGCCGAACCTGCGGCTCGATGATCGCGACATGCTGGCGGTGTTCACTTATCTCAGCGAACGCGACTTCCGCGGCGACAGACTGATCGCGGCGCCCGAATACGTCTACGCCCGCTTGGTCGCGCGCACGCCGATGCTGCCGCCGTGGTTGATCGAGGGCATGGTCGGTCTCTATCAACAGGCCGGTTTTTCCGAAAACCCGATCACCCTGGAGGTGGCGCGCTGGGTTTCGCCCGAGGACGCGGCGGGGTTGCGACGCGATCCGGAGAGCCGGCGGGTGATGGTGCCGGTGGGCGACCTCTTTGCCGCCGATGCTCTGCTCGGTGCGGATAACCGGCACCCTTCGCGACTCGCAGCGTGGCGGGCGCAGGTGGTGTTATTTGTGCGCTGGGCGCTGGATCCGGCAAATGCGCCGGCGGCCGACGCGTTCTGGAAGCTCGGGCGTCGCGGCAGCCTGGAGCCGATCACGGAGGCCGTGTTCTCGGAGTGTTTCGGTTTTGGATACGCCGACTTGCAGGAGCGGTTGAGCGACTATCTGCCGGTGGCCGTGAAACAACCAGCGCGCATTCTGCCCGGCAAACTGCCGGCGCTGCCCCGTTTCGAAGTGAAGCCCGCGACGCCCGCGCAGATCGCGCGGCTGCGGGGCGAGTGGGAGCGGCTGCAAATTCCGTTTGTGCGCGGCAAACACCCGGAATACCTGCCCCGCTACATCGAGCAGGCGCGCGCCACGCTCCGCCGGCCGGTGGGTCGCGGGGAACGTGACCCGCAGATGCTCGCCGCGCTCGGCTTGTGCGAACTCGATGCGGGCGACGTCGCGGCCGCGCGCGTCTGGCTCGAGGCCGCGGCGGCCGCGCGGGTGCAGCGGCCGCGGGTGCATTATGAAGTCGCGCGCCTGCGCTGGCTGGAGCTGACGCGCAACACCGGGGAAAGCAGTGGCTTCACGGCCGCGCAGGTGCAGCCGGTGTTGGAGCCGTTGCGCGTGGCGGCGGGGCTAACGCCGGCGTTGCCCGAGGTGTATTTATTATTAGGTGACGCGTTGCTGCGCTGCCGCGACCGCGTCAGTGCGCCCGACTACGCGTTAATGCTCCAGGCCGCGCCGCTCTTTCGCCGGCTGCCTGCCGTTGCGCACCGGCTCGCCCTCCTGCAGGTGCGCGAAGGCCAGCGTGGGGAAGCCGCGCAGACCCTGATCGTCGCGAAGGAATTCGCCACGGAGGCGGCCATGCGGGCGCAGTTGGAGGAGTTGCTCTCTGCCCTATCGGCCGCGGCGAACCCACGCGGCGGGGCCTTGCCGGTTAAGAAGAGCTAGCGACCCCGCGCGGTGAGCGCAGGGCGGCTTCTAGGCCGCGTTCGTAGGTTGCGATCAGGTGGTCGTAGCGCGCATCGACGGCGGCATCGATCGTCTGGCGGCGCGGGTCGGCGTCGAACCAGCGCAACGTGCGAGCGATGCCGTCGCGGAAGCGGGTCGTCGCGACGAACTCGGGCACGAAGCGTTTGATCTTGGTGTTGTCGAAAACCGCCGAGTGGGCCTTGTCGCCGAGGAGCGTGCCGGCGGTGTCGGGGTAGCACGCGATGATGTAGTCTGAGGCGATGTGCACCAGCCGCGGCGCGGGGGCGTCGGCCGCCTCCGCGGTGGTTTGGAAAATCTGATTCCACGTCAGCGCTTCGTCCGACGTGATGTGGAAGGCGTGGCCGACGGCGCCGGCATGGCCGATGAGGCCGACCAGGCCTTTCGCAAAATCGCTGTTGTGCGTGATCGTCCAAAGCGAGAGGCCGTCGCCGGGGACGACGATCGGTTTGCCGGCCCGCAGGCGCGCGACGGCGGTGTAGGGTTGCGGCCAGCTGTTGAGCACGAGCGGCACGACGGTGTCGCCGTAGGTCAGCGAGGGGCGGACAATCGTGACGGGAAACGCCTCGTCGCGATACGCGCGCATCAATCGATCCTCCGCGGCGATTTTCTTCTGCGAGTAATCCCAGAACGGATTGGCGAGCGGGGTGGACTCGGTGATGAGGTAGTGGGAGAGCGGTTTCTGATACGCGCTCGCGGTGCTGATGAAGAGGTATTGCCCGGCCTTGCCGCGGAAAAGCTGCAGGCGCTGCTCGATGGCCGCGGCGTCGAACGCGATGAAGTCGATGACGGCGTCCCAGCGCTGGTCGGGCAGAGCCGCAGCGATACCGGAGTCCGTAATGTCGCCGACGATCTGATGCGTGCCGGCGATGGGATCGCGCTTCGAGCGGTTGAGCAGGGTGACGTCGAAGCCGCGCGCGACGGCGAGGCTCGTGCAGGCGGTGCTGATGATGCCGGTGCCGCCGAGGATGAGGATCTTCATGCGAGGTCACGGTGGAGCGGGCAGGGCCGCACGGCGAGCCCTCCAATAACCTCAGGCGCAGGTATCGTTTTTAATGGATACGGAAGAGCGCAGACCTCCGCCACGGGAATCTCTTCGCTTGATCCGCGGCGGAATCTCAGCGCTAGCTCCGCTTCTCCTTCTTCCGACGATGCTCTTCACCGCTTCTTCTTTATGAGTCTGATCCGTCTTTACGACCTCCCGAGCTGGCTCTTCGGCTGCGTCGTGGTAGGTGCGTTTCTGGCGTTTGCGCTGACCGGACAAATCGTGGTCCGTCGCTTTCTACCCCGATGGTTCGGCGACAGGGACTACAACGACATGGTGGGGCACTACCTGTCGGGCGCGGGCGTGTTTTTTGGCATCACGCTCGGCTTGCTGTCGGTGGGCGCGTGGGAAAATTTCACGTCGGTCGACGATGCGGTCACGC
>JANPIT010000963.1:0-17816 GCA_031425115.1 Opitutaceae bacterium
TCGGAAACGCAACCCATGCGGGCCGTCACTCGCTCAAAAGGAGGCTGAAACGAAAAGGCGATCTCGGGTGACCCGGAGCTGGCCGCCCGCGGGGTGGAATCGCTCAAGGGCAGCGCCGAGAGCGTCCGCAGTATTTGCAGCGATTCGATGAGACTGGTTTTACCGCTGCCGTTGGGGCCGATGACGAGATTGAAAGGCGCGAGCGCAATGCTGGTGTTTCGCAGCGCTTTAAAATTATGAAACGCAATCGACCCGATCATGGCTCACCATGGGCCGGCCCGAATACCACTGGCAATGGCATTGCGGTCCCGACTATTTCCCCGCGCCGAAAATCTTGTTCACCAAATCCGCCGCCTTGTCGCTCACCCCACTTTTTTCCAAAGCGAGTGACACCAATTTCGCGTTCAACTCGGGCGTCTCTACCTTGGCCAAGGTGCCACTGATCTTGAGTGGGAGCGTAGACGCAAAATAGCCGAAGTCATCGGGCTGGGTCTCGAGGACACCGAGGTATTTCAAAACGTCGCCCGGCCGGCCCCGCGCGCGAAGCTTGAATTCCATCGCGAGTGAATCTTCGAGCAGCCCCGTGCCGGTGTGATGCCGCGCCGTGCCGCCACCGGTCAGGCGCACCTCGGGCGAGATGAGCGAGAAGTCTTTTAACGTCGTATTCAGCGCGGCATCACGGGCCAGCACAACGCTGAGCTGGTCATAAGGAATCCAATTCAATGCCTTCGCCACTTCCGCGACCGCCTGCGTTTTGTTCGCGATGTCGCCATTATCTTTCTTGCCGGCAATCGCACCGATCGCCGTGCCTGCAGACGCGATCCAACCCGACAGCTTGCTCGTCGGGTCGACGAGCGTGCTGACGTTGACGGGCAAGCCGCGGAAAACTCCTCCGCGACTGGTGAGCTGAAGCTCGCCACTCACGCGCGGCCCCAGATCTGCGAAATGGGACGCCCGCGCCCCAAGCTTGCTCGCCAGGTCAAATTTTCCTTCGACCGTCGCTGGACGCGTGCCGTCGATCGCACGGAAAAGAGGCGCCACCTCGAACTGTTTTACCGCGATGTCCGCCATCAGGACGTAGGGCTGAGGCTCCGCCGGCGCAAACGTCACCGCCCCGCTCACGTTCATCCGCCCACCCTCGCGCAGGCCCGCCTGCAAGCCCTCGAGTTTCACCATCCCCGAGTCGATTTGGATACGCCCGGACACGTTGTTCACCTCGAAATTGTCCGAATACACCACGCGCTGCAGCCCAAGCTTCACCGCTCCGTGCACGCCCGCCCACGGTGCAGCCGCGTCGCGCGGGGGCTTCCCCTTCGCATCTACCTTGGAATCGGCCTTGGCTGGCGCCAACCCGGCAAAGAGCTGGGCATCGTCAACGATGAGCAGCGCACTGGTGAGCTGAGCGTCGATCGCGCGAACCTTGTCCTTTTCTGCGCCGATGCTTCCCACCACCGTGAGATCGGATTTGCGCCCGTTCCGCTCGAGGACGATGGGCGCGTTGAACGTGATCTTGCCGTCCGCCGCGATGTCAGCGCGAATCTCCAGGCCTATCGCCGGCAGCAGCACGGGCTTCGTGTCTACCATCGTGGCGAGGTTCGGCAAATGCACCTTGGCCTGGATGGCCTTGGTCTCATTCATGCTGGCCACAAATTCGATCGTCCCCTCACCCGCCGTCAGCGCGAGGCTGCCAGTGAGCGCGGGCTGCGCGAGCAGCGCCGGCAGTGCGAGGGTGAGTTTCCCCGTCGCCTTCAGCGCCTCGTCTTTTCCCGCGAGCTGACCCGCGCGCACCTCGAGAGTGATAAGAGTGTTCAGGCCGCTCTTCACCGTAAAGGCACCGACCTCGGTCTGCCATCCGCGCGGCGTGTAATCCGCCGACGCGTTCAGCAGAATATCGACGCGCTCCACCAGCGACCGCCCTGCCTGTGCCACGCTCACCTGCTCGAGCTGCAGCGGAACCACCGATCGCAGCGTGATGCCGCCGCCCCGCGCATTGGCAGCGAGTTCACCGCGGAGAAATCCTCCCGTCACCACGATCTCTTTCAAAAAGGGCTGGGCCCACCCGATCGGGACACCTTGCAACACGACGCCGAACAACTCCGACGACGAGTCCGACGCGTGCAGCTCACCGTTTTTCAGGGCAAATTCGAACGGTTGCAGCGCACGCACGTGGGCCACGGGGGCATTGGACGCAACGTTTGCCTCAAACGTCCGCACCGCGATCTTCCCTGAACCTCCGGCCACATCGAACTCGCCCGCGATCTTGAGTTCTCCGAGGGCCGCCAACTCCGGTTGCAAAACCTGCAGCCGATCGACCGTGGCGTTGAGGCGGCCCGTGGCGTGGATCTGGGAGAAAGCCGCATCCGTGTCGAAAAGACCGGCACCTACCACGGCGAAGGCCGGCAACAGGCGGCCCAAGGTAAACGGCACGAGATCCAAATCCCGCACGTTGATTTTCCAAGCGCCTCGCAAGGTTTTCTCACCGCGCGGCCACTCGGCCGTCACGTCGAGAATCGGCTGACCGTCGGCGACCATCGCCACGCGGTAGCTCTCGCCAGCCGCGGCGCGCAAGGCAGAGACATCACCCGCGAGTTTTACGCCCCGCGGGAATTGTGCACCGCGGGCGGCGGCATCGAATTGGACGGCGAGACCAGAAAACGTGCGCGCCGTATCCATCGACGCCGTCAGGCCGGCGCGCACTTCGACCACACTGACGTTTGCCTCGGCGAGCGTGGCCTGGGCCAGCACGTCGAATTTCCCGGTCCGACCCGCCCCAAGTCCGCCACCGGTGAGCGTGACTTTCACGCGACCCCGGCCGCTCGGCAAAATGACATCGCCTTCCAGCTGCAGTCCATCGAGCGCGAAATCAGCCGGCAGTTGCAACTGCCCGAATACGCCGGCGAACGCTTGCACCGCGCTCTGCGGCACGGGGAGTGAGCCCGTGGATCCCTGCGCGCCTCCTCGCCCGTCCCCGAGCGTGGTCGCGGTCGCCGCTGCCGTCACTGGGACCGGCGCGCCCTGCGAGAGATCAAGCGTCCAACCCTTGGCGATGAGTCGCGATACCGAAACCCGTTTGTTCATCGCCGCCGCGAAGACCGGCAAATCCATTTCAACAAACGGCACGGTGAGGACAGCGCCCGCCTGCTCGTAGCGCAGCTCTTTCAGCGCGACGCGATTTCTCCCGGCCGATACCTCCCCGATGCCCACCTTTAGGCCGGGCTGTTGCGCGATCACTCGACGGGCCGCCCACGTCTGAAACGACGCATTAAAACCCACCACGAGTGCAAGCACGCAAAACCCCAACGCCGCAGCGACGGCCAGGAACAGAAGCCGGAAACGTTTCATGGACTGCGCGAATGACACCATTCTAACCGGAGGGTTTCCGGGGTCGCATAGGAAAATTATTGAACGCGAGCACGGTGATCAGCTCACCATCAGTCCGCCCGTGCTGCGATTCAAGACGCGGCTACCAACCCCGCCCCGACCCCCGACGTCATTTCTTCACAAATTCGTCGGCCTGCCCCATCGCCTTGCGCAGAGCGGCGACGGCGACGTTGTAAGCAAAATAAGCTTGGATCTGGTTGTTGCGCGCCGTGGTCAGGTCGACCTGCGCCGCCAACACGTCGAGCTGCGTGCCGGTGCCGGCATTGTAGCGCGCATTGGCCAGGCGAACGGACTCGGTGGCTTGCTCGGTCACCCGCTGCGACGCCTCGGCGAGCTCGGTCGCTTGCTGCCATTGGGAGTGAGCGCGGCGCACCTCGACATCCACCGCCAGCTGCGCTTCGCCGAGCGTGAGCTTCGTCTGCTCCAGCAATGACTTCGCTTGCGCCACGCGTCCAGCCGTGGCTCGACCGTCAAAGATGTCCCACTGAGACTGCACACCGACCAGCCAACCATTATTGGAGTCGCTGAAGTTATTCGTCCCTCCTTTGCGCAGAGTCCAACCGCCGAACGCAGAAACGTTCGGGTAAAAACCGGCACGGGCGGTCGTGACCGACTCCGCCCGGGAGTCCGCGAGCTTGGCGATTCGCTCGAGGTCAGGGCGGTTAACCCGCGCGGCATCGAACGCGGCCTGCAGGTCGAAGTTCTGCGGAGTGTAGTCGAGCGAGCCGAGAAACTCCGGGATCTTGCGCGTGGTCTGCGGCGTATTGGTCGTGAAGCCCAGCGCTTGGCGAAGGGACTCGATTGAAAGGCGATAGTCGTTGCGGGCCGTGATAAGCGGAACCTTGGCGTTAGCCATGGCCACTTCGGCGCGTAGTTTCTCGAAACTCGAAACCGTGCCCGCGTCGAAGCGGTCCGTCGCGGTCTTCAACTGCTGCTGCAGCAGTTCGAGATTGGATTCCTGCACCTTGATCTGCTCGCGCGCGAGCAACACTTGGTAGAACGAGGTGCGCACCTGCAGGAGCGCGTCGTTGATTACCGCCTGCAAATCCAGCACCGCCGCGTCCCGCGCGAGCTTCGTGCTCTTGACGGCAGAACGAATACCACCGCCGGCATAGAGTGCCTGCGACGCCACCAGATTGATCTGCCAACTCTGGTCGCTGGGCGGAAATCCGTTGGAGATGTCGGTATCGTTGCGCTGATACGCGGCATCAGCCGACACCCGGGGAATCGAGCGCGCGGAAATTTCAACTACGACGCCTTCTTGCAGCTTGATCCGCTCGCGCGCCTGACGGATCGCGAAGTTGTTCTCCAACGCGAAACCGATCGCGGTCTTGAGATCGAGCGTGTCGGGCACCGGCGTCGGCGCCGCGGGCTGCGCCTGGGTGAGCACGCAGGAAAGCGTGATCGCGGCGAGCGAGACGGCGACGGGAGAGAAGTGGTAACGGGCAAGTTTCATGACGATTATTTGGCAGGGACCGCGTCAACCGCGAACTCGCTCGCTGACGCGGGCTGACGCGCGTGACTCGTTGAGTGATCTTTGGCGATCAGGACGTAGAAGGCCGGGACGACGTAGAGCGTGAACACGCTGCCGACGGCCATGCCGATCACGAGGACCCAACCAATGCTGTTACGCGCAGCTGCACCGGGACCAGTGACGAAGATCAACATCAAATGTCCGAAGACCGTCGCGGCCGATGTCATTAGCACGGGACGCAGCCGGGTCGCCGAAGCACGCCGGATGGCTTCGCGCTTCGGAAGGCCCTGTTCCTGGAGGCCATTGGCAAACTCCACGATCAAGATTCCGTTCTTCGCGATCAAGCCGACCAGCGTGATAAGACCAATCTGGGAGTAGATATTGAGCGAGGATTTCCCCAGGAAGATCGGGAGCATCGCGCCCACGAGGGCCAGCGGCACGGACCCGAGCAGGATGATGAACGGATCGCGGAACGAATTAAACTGCGCCGCGAGCACGAGGAAGATCAACACGAGCGCCAGCACGGCGGCTTGGTAGAGGGCGTTGCCCTCGTTGCGCAACTGACGCGACTGCCCGCCGTAATCGATCGAGTAGCCCGCGGGCAGAACCTCCTTGGCTTTCGCCTCCAGTTTCTTCAGCGCCGCATCGATACTCGGACCGACACCCGTGATCTTGACCGAGTTCAGCTGCTGAAAACGGTTCAGCGTCCGCGGCTGAACGGTTTCCTTCAACGTCGCGATCGTGGAAAGCGGGATGAGCTGACCTTGCGGCCCGCGCACATGATAATCGAGCAACTGCTCCGCATTCAGGCGCTGACCGCGCTCGACCTGCGGGATCACGCGGTAGCTGCGACCCTCATTCACGAAACGGTTCACGTAGCCGCCGCCCAACATCGAACCCAGATCACGCGCGACGTCGACCAGGTTCAGTCCCATCGACGCGACCTTGTCCTTGTCGATTTCGATCTCCACCTGCGGCAGATCGAACTTCAGATCGGTATCGGCGAAGTAAAAGGTCGGCGCGCCGCCCCCGGCATTCGCTTCGGTGTTGGCGAAGAGCACGAGCTGGTTGGCAAACTCCTGCATCTCTTTGTGATCGGCCGTCGACCGCACGACAAACTCGATCGGGAACTGGCCACCCGAGGGCAACGGATCCGGCGTCGTGATGATGACGTTCAGACCAGAGATCGAAGCAGCAGGCGCCTGGAGTGACTGCTCGATCTCCAGCGAACTGCGTTTCCGCTCCGACCAAGGCTTCAAAATGATGCCCGAGAAACCGAACGAAGCCGCCGTGAGCTGGAAGGAATTTTCATACTCCGGCACGCTCTCGAACATTTTCTGCACTTCCTTCGCGTAGATGACATTGTGGTCAATCGTCGCGGTGGGCGAAGGTATCAAAATGCTAAATACGACACCTTGGTCTTCTTTCGGCGCCAGCTCGTTCTGCGCAAACATGAAGAACGGGGCGAGGAGCAGCGTGAGCATTGTCGCTCCGGTGAGTGCGTATTGCGCGGACTTGTAGCGGCGACCCAGCATCAAATCGAAAACGATGACGAGCACGGCGCCGATGAACGTGGCCGCCAGCGTGCCCATCGCGAGTCCGCCGAGCACATCGCGGGTCATGCCGGCCGAGCCGAAAATTCCGTAGACGATCGCCACGGCGATGACCCAAAACGGCAGCCACGCAATCAGGCCCCAAATGAGCAGGCTCCAGGAAACGCGACGGTTCTCACGCGTGTCGACGAGCGCGCCGACGGAGCGTTCGTAGCGGTTGCGGAGCCGGTCGAAGAGGTGGTTGATCCGGCCGCTGAGCCCCTTCTCCTCCTGTTCGTGATTTTTCAGGAGGTAAGCGCTCATCATCGGCGAAAGGGTCAACGCCACGAATCCTGAAACCGCGACCGCGCCCGCGAGCGTCATCGCGAATTCGCGGAAGAGCGCGCCGGTCAAGCCGCCCTGAAACGCGATCGGCGCGTAGACGGCGGCCAGCGTGATCGTCATGGAAATGACGGGGCCCACCAGTTCGCGCGCGCCGAGAATGGCCGCGTCGCGCGGCGACTTACCTTCGCGGATATGGCGCTCCACGTTTTCGACTACCACGATGGCGTCATCGACCACGATTCCGACCGCGAGGACGATCGCGAGGAGCGTGAGCAGGTTGATCGTGAAGCCGAACATCAACATGATCGCGAGCCCGCCCACGAGCGAGAGCGGCATGGCCACGATGGGGATCAGCACCGAACGGATCGAACCCATGAAGAGGAAGATAACGACCATCACGATGATCAGCGTTTCTGTGAGGGTCTTCACGATCTCCTTCAGCGCGTCGTCGATGTATTTCGTGGAATCGTAAGCGATCTTCGCGTTGAGGCCGGCGGGCAGGCTGCGCTCGATGTCGGGCATCGTCTCGCGCACGCGCTTCATCACCTCGACCGTGCTCTCGTTTGGCAGCACCCAGATGCCCATGAAGGTCGCGGTCTGGCCGCCGAAGCGCACTTCCTCGTCGTAGCTCTCGGCCCCGAGCTGCACGTCAGCCACGTCGGCGAGGCGGATGATGGTGCCGTGCTTCTGCGCGACCACGAGCTGCCGGAACTCGTCGACATTCTTCAAATCCGTGTTGGCCACCAGGCTGACGCGGAGCATCGTGCCCTTGGTCGAGCCGACGGCCGCCAGCGCGTTGTTCGCCTGCAGCGCCTGGCGCACCTCGGACGGGCTGATGCCGTGCGCCGCGAGCTGATCGGGCTTGAGCCAGACGCGCATCGCGAACACGCGGCCACCGAGCACATCCGCGCGTTGCACGCCTTTGACCGCGGAGAGCCGCGGCTGCACCATGCGGCTCAAGTAATCCGTGATCTGGTTCTGATCGAGCTTGTCGGAGTAGAAGCTCAGATACATCGAGGCGAACTGGTTGTCGCTCGTCTCGACGCTGATCGTCGGCGCTTCCGACTCGGGCGGGAGTTCGCCACGCACCTGGTCGATTTTCGCGCTGATCTGGGCGAGCGCGGCGTTCGTGTCGTAATTGAGGCGCAGATACACTTTGATCTGGCTGAAACCCGCGCGGCTCTCGGACTCGAGGTAGTCGATGCCGTCGGCGCTGGCGATGACGCGCTCGAGCTGGGTGGTGATGTAGCCGCGGACGGTGTCGGCGCTGGCGCCGAAGTAGACCGTGCTCACGTTTACGACCGCGCTATCGCTGCGCGGGTATTGGCGGGTGTTGAGCTTGAAGTAGGACACCACGCCCACGACGAGAATCACAATGTTCACCACCAGCGCGATGACCGGCTTGCGAATAAACAGATCGGTAAAGCTTTTCGATAACATGACGGGCCCTTGGAGGAGGCTGAGAGTGGAAGCGGATGCGCGGAGGCGCGCTTAGGAGTTCGAGGGCTTGGGCGTGGCGCTCGACGCGGGCTGTGCGACGTTATTCACCTGCACTGGCACGCCATTACGCAGCTTGAACACGCCGGCGGTCACGACCTGTTCACCGGCTTTCACTCCCTCGGTGATTGCAATCAAGTCGCCGCGAGCGGCGCCGAGCTTCACGAACTGCTGGCGGACGCCGAGAAATTCCGCGCCGTCCGGGCCCTTCATCTTTTCGACGATGAAGATCGAGTTGCCATACGACGCGTAGGAGATCGCGGTGGCTGGCACCGTGACGATGGCGTCGGCCTGCGGCAGTTGCACCTCGACGCGGGCAAACATGCCGGCGCGGAGCTGTTCCTTTTCGTTATTGATCGTCGCCTGCACGGAAATGTTACGCGTCGCCGGATCTACTTCAGAATTGATCGCGGTTATGATCGCGTCGAACGCGGTGCCCTCAAAGGCATCGATCTTCACCGCAACCTTGGCTCCCACGGCGAGCACCGAAAGCTGACGCTGCGGGATGCTGAAATTCACGTAGATCGGGTTGAGTTTCTGCAAAGGAAACAACGGCGCGCCGCGCGCGACGTATTGGCCGAGGTTTACGTGGCGGATACCGATGCGCCCGCTGAACGGCGCGCGCACCTGCTTCTTGGCGATCACTGCTTTGATCGAGGCGACCTCGGCGCCGGCCTGCTTGAAACCGGCGGACGTCGCGTCGAATTCAGATTTGGAAATGGCCTTCTGCTCCCAGAGATCCTTGTTGCGATCGATATTCACCCGGGCGAGTTCGGCGCGCGCCTCGGCGGCGGCGAGTTGAGCGAGCTCCACGCTCGTGTCGAATTCCACGAGCAAATCGCCGGCCTTTACCGTGGCACCGCTCTCCGCGTGAATCTTGACGATCGCCCCCTCGGCCTCCGCGCTGAGCGTAACACCCTCGACCGGGGCGAGTGTCCCGATGGCGTTGAGGGTGGAATTCCAACTCTCCGCTTTCGCCTCCGCGGTGCTGACGGCGGCCGCCGGCATCGTGTGCGGCGCAGATGCCATTTTTTTGACCTGCGCCGCTTTGACAGCACCAAGGGTCAGGAAAACAACGAGGAAACCGCCGACAGCGAGGAGGAACTTCTTAATCATGGGAAACAGTGGTGAAAGTGGAGGCTGGCACTAACGAACGAATGGGCGGACGGGAAAAAGACAGTTATCGAGCGCCGGCGCCGTTTTTTGACGACCCCGCCGCCGTCCGCGACTCAGCGGCGGGAGGAGCCGGATCTTCGGCCGCGCGGTGCAAGACTTTGGTCAGGAGACGGAGGAAGGTTTTGCGCTCACCCTCACTCAGCGGGCCCATCAGCCAGGCCATCCGTCGGAAATGCTCAGGCATGATCTTCGCCAGCAATTTCTCGCCGCGCTTGGTGAGCTCCACCGACATCATGCGACGATCTTCCGGGTGGGGCGTGCGCGTCACCAACCCCGCCCGCTCCAATGTATCGACGAGACCGGTAATCGTCGCGCGCGTGACGCCAGTGCGATCCGCCAGCTCAGCCGGCGTGAGCGGCTTCTCGTTTTCAGAGCCCGCGTGCTGGCAATTACCCCACAGCGCCATGAGCACCCCAAAACGCCCTTCGGTGATATCGTGCAGAGCCAGGTGCGACTCCACCACGCGGAACGCCTCATCCCCCGCTCGCAACAGGTGGAGGAAGACCTCGGTGGCCGACGGATCCAAGTCGGGAAACTCGCGCGAGGCCTCGAGCAGGCACTCGTAACGAGGGAGGTCTTTCAACATCAGGAGCGGCATAGAATCAAATAAGGGAGCAGATAGTTAGCCGCCTAACGAAGAACGCAAGGACGCGAGTCGGCTATTAGACACACAGTTCGCCAACTAATCCGGCGGGCGCTGTCGCTAATTGTCACGCCCGTGTGACGACACGAAAAAGGCCGGCCCCTCGGCCGGCCTCTAACCTACGGCGCGCAGCGATCAGTGCGCAGGAATCATCACAGGCTCTGCGCTGCCGCGACGACGGCTTCGGTCGTGATGCCGAGTTCCTTGAAGACGGTCGGGGCGGGGGCACTGAGACCGAAGCGGTCGATGCCGATGACCTTGCCGTCGAGACCGACATACTTGTGCCACAGCCCGGTCACACCGGCTTCTATCGCTACGCGCTTACGACAAGACGACGGTAGCACGCTCTCACGGTATTCGGCTGTTTGCCGATCGAAACGCTGCGTGCTCGGCATCGAAATGACGCGAACGCCCGCACCGAGCGTCTTCGCCGCCGCGACTGCGAGCTGCACTTCGCTGCCGGTGGCAATGAGGATGTGGGATAGAGCGGCGGTCTCTTTCACCGCGACGTAGGCGCCCTTCAGCACGCCTTCCCGACGCGTTTGCACGGGGATATCGTTCAGATTGGGCAACGCCTGGCGGGTGAGCGCGAGGAGCGTGGGTCCATCCGTGCGCTCGAGCGCAGCGGCAAAAGCACCGGCGGTCTCCTCCGGATCCGCGGGGCGGATCAGGTCGAGATTCGGAATGACGCGCAGACCCGAAACCGTTTCAACCGGTTGATGTGTCGGGCCGTCTTCGCCGACGCCCACGGAGTCGTGCGTGTAGACATATATCACGGGCAGTTTCGATAGCGCCGCGATGCGCATCGACGGACGGGAATAATCGGCGAAGACCAGGAACGTCGCGATACTCGGGCGAAAGAGACCATCGTAAGCGACGCCGTTGGCGATCGCCGCCATGCCGTGCTCGCGGATGCCGAAGCGGATGTTGCGGCCCGTGCGGTTCTCGGCGTCGAAATCTTTGTCCGCCGCGAGGTAGTTCAACGTGGAGCCGTAGAGATCAGCGCTGCCACCAATCAAGAGCGGCACGGCCGCAGCGATCGGCTGCAACACATCGCGACCGGCCGCGCGGGTCGCGAGCTTGGCATCGGTCGGGAAAGTCGGAATTTTTTCGAGGAGTGCGACGGCCGATGGCGCAGTCTGCGCGGAATCGAGGAGCGCGGCTTTTTCCGGATTCGCTTCGCGCCACGCCTTGTAGGTCTTCGACCATTTGTTGCAGCTGCGAACGAGCTTCTGTTTGTGGCCCGCGAAATACGCGCGGACGTCGTCGCTCACGAAAAAGTGCTGATCCGCCGGGAGCGTAAGCCCCGCGCGAGCACCGTCGGAAAACTTCGCCCCACCCTCGCCATGACCTTTCGCGGTGCCGGCGACTTCCGGGATGCCTTTGCCGATCGTGGTCTTGGCTACGATGAGCTGCGGCTTTCCGCTCTTGGTTTTCTTCGCCCGGTTAAAGGCCTTCAAGAACGCGGCCAGATCGTGGCCATCGACTGTCTGCACTTCCCAGCCGATCGCCTTGAAACGCGCCGCGGCGTTTTCGCTCTGCGTCTTGGCCGCCATTGCGTCGAGGGTGACGTCGTTGGCGTCGTAGATGAGAATCAGGTTGTCGAGTTTCTGGTGGCCCGCGAACGACACCGCTTCCATGGCGACGCCTTCCTGCATGCAGCCGTCGCCGGCCAAACACACCACATGGTAATCAAAAATCGGATGCTCCGCGGTGTTGAACCGCGCCTGCGCCATCTGGCCAGCCATTGCCATGCCGACCGCATTGCCCACGCCTTGGCCAAGCGGACCGGTCGTGCACTCGACGCCGGGCGTCTCGTGAAACTCGGGGTGACCGGGGGTCTTGCTGTTGAGCTGACGGAAGTTTTTCAGTTCCTCGATCGGCAAAGCGTAGCCACTCAGGTGGAGCCAGCTGTAGAGAAACATCGAGCCATGGCCTGCTGAAAGGATGAAGCGGTCGCGATTGATCCAGCGCGGCCGCTCCGGGTTATGGACCAGCGCGTGCCCGAACAGCACGGCTCCAACTTCCGCGGCGCCCAAGGGAAGGCCGAGATGGCCGGAGGAGCACGCGTGAACCGCGTCGATTGCGAGGCCGCGCGCCTGATTGGCAGCCTTCGCGAGAAGATGAGTTTGCAACGTCATGATAGAAAAATCTGCCTAGACGTAGAGCGCGCACGCCCCTCGGGGAAGCCCGAATTTGGCGGGTGCCCGGGATTCGTCTGTCATGGTCAGAAACACTGTTCATGCCTCGGATGAACGTGCCGCACGCGAGCGCCTCGCGTGGGCCAACAAAAAAGCGAGCCCTTCGCAGGGCTCGCTTTGGCGAAAACGCTAAAATTTCTCGGGATCTTAAGCCTTCGCGGGCTCTGCGGCGGCCGGGGCGGCCTTGGCAGCCGCCTTGGCGGTGGCAGCCTTCGCGGCTTCGTGCTGGGCGTGAATTTCCGCCCCACGATCCTTTTCCTTGATCGCGACCGCGGCTTTGCCGGTGCGGCGGCGCAGGTAATAAAGGCGCGCCTTCATCGCCTCGGACTCGCGCTCAACCTCGATCTTTTCGATATTCGGCGAGTTGACCGGAAATACGCGCTCGACGCCTTCGCCGTAGCTGAGACGGCGGACGGTGAACGTCTCGTGGATGCCATGGCCCTTGCGCGCGATCACAATGCCGGCGTAGACCTGAACCCGCTCCTTGTCTCCTTCACGAACTTTGGTGTGCACGCGCACACCGTCGCCGACTTTGAACGGCGTGATGTCTTTCTTCACCTGGAAGGCGGTGATTTCTTGGATGATCGGGTTCATGGCAATGAGTTATGTGAGTAAATCGGGACGGACAGATCGGGTCTTTTCCAGCTGCCGCGCGGCCCGCCACTTTTCGATTTCGGCATGGTTGCCCGAGAGTAGAACCTCGGGAACTGACATGCCCCGAAATTCGGCGGGACGCGTGTATTGAGGAAAGTCGAGCAACTTGCTGGTGAAGGATTCGTGCGTCAATGACTTTTCCTCCCCGAGCACGCCGGGGATAAAACGCGCAAGTGCATCGATGACTACAGCCGCTGCCAACGTGCCGTTGGTCAGCACATAATCACCGATGGAAATCTCCTGATCGATCACTCCATCGCGAATGCGTTGATCGATTCCCTCGTAGTGGCCGCTCAGAAAAATCAGGTGCTCTTGCCGTGACAAATCGAGCGCGAGTTGCGGCGAAAGCGGCGTGCCGTCGGGCGTCAGATAAATCCGACGGCAGCCCGGCGTCTGCAATTGCTCGATCGCGGCAAATACCGGCTCCGGCTTCATCACCATGCCCGCGCCGCCGCCAAACGGGCGATCATCCGCCGTGCGATGTTTGTCCGTCGACCAGGCTCGCACGTCGTGCACGGCGACCGACAAATGACCCGCCGCGATCCCCTTCCCCAAAATACTCTCGGCCCAAATGCCATCGAGCATTCGGGGGAAAAGAGTGAGGACATCGATCTTCAAGGGCATGACGGTCAGGCGAGTCGCGCAGCCGGGAGAGAAATAAAAAACCCCGGAAATATTCCGAGGTTTGAAATCTACAGCGCGTTGGCCTGTGCCACGCGAACTCCGCGTCTTCTGCGACGGCTGGCTTAAGCGCTGGCCGGGGCCGGCGTTTCCGCTTTGGTGGCCGCTGCGGCACGACGCGCCTTCTTGATCATGGCGTGCATCGTGTTCGTGGGCTTCGCGCCTTTGCTCAACCAGTATTCCACGCGCTCCATGTCGACTTTGATGGGGCTACCCTTGTCGCCGGGGCGATAGGTGCCGAGGTTTTCAACCGCAGCGCCGTCGCGGCGCGAACGCGCCTCAGCGACCACGACGCGATAGAGCGGCTGGTGCACGGAACCAACCTTGGTAAGACGGATTTTGAGAGCCATGTCGGATGTTTTACGGAGCGATTCTTGCTTGGAAAAGTCGAGGACAAGACCGGCCCGACCCACCACTGTCAAGCCCCTACTCCAGCGCCGCGATTTGTCTGCGTAGATCATTGCCACGGCGTCGTCCCGCCCCTCACGTTCGCATCGTTCCGCGTCACCCCTAGCGCAATGGACCCAACTTCCTTCCCTTTTTCAATTCCGTGGTGGATCTGGATCGTAGGCCTCGGGGGACTCATCGGTGGCTTGGTGCTTTTCGCCGTAAAATACGAGAAGCCGGACAACGTCCAATATCGCGCATTCCGCGACGATCGCACCTCGCGGCGTTCGCGCCAGCGCCGTCATCGGTCTCGCGATCGTCAGTGAACCGCACGCGCGAGCGCGGGAATTTCCGTTGACCGTTCCCGGCTGCGGCTGAGAACGTCCGCACCTTATGCTCAAAGCTGGCATCGTCGGCCTGCCCAACGTCGGCAAGTCCACCCTTTTCAACGCGCTCACCCGCTCCCGCAAGGCCGAGGCCGCGAACTATCCGTTCTGCACCATCGATCCCAATGTCGGCGTCGTCATCGTGCCCGATGACCGCGCCTACGTTCTCCAGAAAATCGCCAAGACCAACGTCGTCGTGCCCGCCGCGATTGAGTTCGTCGACATCGCGGGCCTCGTCGCCGGCGCCAGCAAAGGCGAAGGCCTCGGCAATCAGTTCCTCGCGAATATCCGGGAAGTGGATGCGATCGTGCAGGTCGTCCGCTGCTTCGAAGACAACGACATCGTCCACACCATGGGCGGCATCGACCCGGTGCGCGACATCGAGGTGATCACGACCGAGCTTGTCCTCGCCGATCTCGACGCCGTCGCGAAGCGGATCATCAAGACTCAGAAAACCGCCAAGGCGGGCGACAAGGATTCCATTATTGAGCTCGCGCTGCTGCACAAACTCGAGCCGCATCTCAACTCCGGCAAGACCGCGAACACGATCACCGCCACGCCGGAGGAAAAGGCGCTGATGAAGTTGTTTCAGCTCCTCACCGCGAAGCCCGTCCTCTTCGCCTGCAACGTCGCCGAGAGCGATCTCGCCACCGCCGAACAAAACAAGTTCGTGCAGCAGGTGGCGGAATTTGTCCGCACCCATCACGACGCCGCCTACGTGCCCATCAGCGCGAAGATCGAGTCCGAGCTGATCGATCTCCCCGCCGACGAAGCCAAGGCGTTCCTGAAGGATCTCGGCGTCGACGACTCCGGTGTTTCCGCGCTCATCAAAGGCACCTATGGCCTGCTCGGCCTAATGACCTATTTCACCGCCGGGGAGAAGGAAGTCCGGGCGTGGACCATCAAGAAGGGCTGGAAAGCGCCGCAAGCTGCCGGCGTCATCCACACCGATTTTGAGAAAGGCTTCATCAAGGCCGAGGTTGTTTCCTACAAGGATCTGACCACCCTCGGCAGCGTCGCCGCCGCGCGAGAAGCGGGCAAATACCGGCTCGAAGGCAAAGAATACATTTTCGCCGACGGCGACGTCGCGCTGTTCCGTTTCAACACATAACGCAGGTCCGCCCGGTCGCGCGAAACGTTACGTTCCCGCGACCGTCAAGCCGGTCGTTGCTTCCCGACCAACCCCAGCTCTCTACTCGGCGCGTGATTCGCCCCTTCGTTGCTTTCGTATGCGCGTTGAGTGCGGTCGTCGCGCAGGCGCATCCCGAGATTGAGCAAGCGCTCGTCCGGCTGAACGCTGAAATCGCGGCGCGGCCGGCGGACGCCGAGCTCTATCTCGCACGCGGCGAACTTTACGCGAAACACGAGGTGTGGGATTTGGCCGAGGCAAATTTTCTTTTGGCTGCTGAGCTCGCCCCGGATGCGCCGCGACTAGCCCGCCTGCGTGGCGCGCTCGCGCTCGCGCAACGCCAACCGCAGGCAGCGCGGGAATTTCTCGATGCCGCAGTCGCCCGCGATGCGCGGGACACCTCGGCCTTGGTCTTGCGTGCGCGCATGCACGTCGCGCTCGGAGCGCCGTCCGCCGCCCTGGCCGATCTGGATGCCGCCGTCGGCGCGCTAGCGGCGCCGCCGCCCGATCTCTTTCTCGAACGCGCCGCCCTTCTCCCCGCGGCCGACGCGATCCGCAGCCTGGACGCGGCCATCGCGCAAGTGGGCCCGGCGGTGTCGCTCCAACTCCGCGCAGCCTCCCTCGAAGAATCGCTGGGCCGCATCGATGCTGCGGCTGCGCGCCTCGCCACCTTCGCCGCAAAAAGTGAGCGACCCGAATCGTGGCTCAAACGCCGCGGTGATTTGCTCGCCCGCGCGGGCCGCGCGACGGAAGCGCGCGCCGCCTACGCCGCCGCGCTCGACGCGATCGCCGCGTTGCCCGACTGGCTCCGCGCCGCGCCGGACGTCACTCAACTCGCGACCGAGCTCCAGCAGCTCGCCGCACTCCGCTCTTAATACCTAGAACATGATCCTCACTCGTCTTTGCTTCGCCTTCGCCGCCCTCACCTGCGCCACGCTTTCAGCGGCACCCACCGTGGTGCGCGGGCCTTACCTCCAGTCGGCCACGCCGACGAGTATGGTCGTCCGCTGGCGCACCGACACGACGGAAGGCTCGGTTGTCACCTACGGCACGGAGCGCACCGCGCTCACGAGCATCGCGAAGTCGGAGGGCGTCTCCGCCGAGCACATCGTGCAGCTCAATGATCTCCGACCGAACACGAAGTATTTCTACACGGTCGGAGCGGCCCCGCTCGCCCCGCCGTCCGCCGAGAAAAAGGCCGCGGCCGAGGATGCCCCGGGTCGCGCTACGATCAACAGTTTCACCACACCGCCGCCAGTCGGCCCCGGCAAACCCACGCGCGTCTGGGTGCTCGGTGATCCGGGCACGAAGGGCAAAGTCCAGGAAGCCGTCCGCGACGTATACTACAAATACACCGGTAACCGCGCCACCGACCTTTGGCTGCTGCTCGGCGACAACGCGTATCCAGACGGGACTGACACCGACTACCAGAAGGCGATTTTCGACGTCTATCCCACGCTCCTGCGCACGTCGCCCGTCTGGCCCGCCCTCGGCAATCACGATGGCAAGAGTGCCAATTCGATCACCCAATCCGGCGTTTACTACGACATCTTCACCCTGCCGACGCGCGCGCAGGCCGGCGGCATGGTCTCCGGCACGGAGGCCTACTACTCGTTCGACTACGCCAACATTCACTTCATCGCCCTCGACTCGCACGACTCCGACCGCTCGGCCGATGGCCCGATGATGCAGTGGTTGAAGGCCGACCTTACGGCCACGCAGCGCGACTGGATCATCGCCTTCTTCCATCATCCGCCCTACACCAAGGGCACACACGATTCCGATAAGGACAACGACAGCCAGGGCCGCATGAATGATATGCGCGCCATCTTCCTTCCGGTCCTCGAGCAGGGCGGCGTCGACCTCGTGCTCACGGGCCACTCCCACGTTTACGAGCGCTCGTGGCTGATGGATGGACATTACGGCAAGAGCACGACCTTCGATGCCGCGAAGCATGTGAAGCAAAACGTCGATGGCCGCCCGGACGGCAAAGGTGCCTACAAGAAACCCCGCGCCCGCACGCCGCACTTCGGCGAAATCAACGTCGTCACCGGCAGCGCCGGCCACGCCGCCTCTCCCGCCAAGCCGCCCGCGCTCAATCACCCCGCGTTCTATCTTTCGCTGAACGAAGCCGGTTCCTCCGTCGTCGACATCGACGGCCTGAAACTCGAGTTCGTGTTTCTCAACGACAAGGGCGAGAAGCGCGACTGGTTCACGATCGTGAAGGAATAAGTGTGGTAGGGCGAACCGTCCCGGTGAGCCGTCGCGGATGAGATAGGCGAAGGCGGCTTGGTTTACGCACGCGCAAAGCGCGACGGCTCACCGGGACG
>JANPIT010000964.1:0-6360 GCA_031425115.1 Opitutaceae bacterium
CGGGATGGGCCACTCGCTCGTCATCGCCTCGCCCGCCGCCGCCACGCCGCAATCCTGGCGGGACCGTGCGACGTGGCGCGCCTCCGCGGCCGTGAACGGCAGTCCTGGCGTCGCCGATCCCGGCACGCCCACCGGCGGTGGCGGGAGCGGCGCTCCGACCGCGCGCCTCTCGAATCTCTCAGTGCGCACCGCGCTGGCCGCCAACCAGACTCTGATTGTCGGCGTCGTCGTCGATGGCGGCGCGCGCAACGTCCTCGTCCGCGCCGCGGGCCCTGCGCTGACCGCGTTCGGTCTCGGCGGCGCCATGACCGATCCGCGACTCGAGCTCTACAATGGCGCCGCCCTCGTATTGGAAAACGACAACTGGGCCCCGACGCTCGCCGACACGTTCAGCAGCGTCGGCGCATTTTCCTTCGCCGCCGCCAGCCGCGACGCCGCCTTTGTGCACAGCCTCGATGGCCCGCGCTCCATCCTCGCGCGCGGCACCGGCGCCGGCGTGGTGTTGATAGAAGCCTATGACACCGGCGCGGCCACCAACGCGCGCCTGGTCAACGTCTCCGCGCGCAATCGCGTCGGCACCGGTGACGATATCCTCATTGCCGGTTTCAACATCTCTGGCACCGGCACCAAACAGCTCCTCGTGCGCGCCGTCGGACCGAAGCTCACGGCCTTCGGCGTCACCGGCGTTCTCGCGGATCCGAAACTGGAAATCTACAATTCCGCGGGCGCGAAGCTCTCGGAAAACGACAGCTGGGTGGCCTCGCTCGCGACGACGTTTACGTCCGTCGGCGCCTTCCCCCTCGACGCTGGCAGCCGCGACGCCGCGCTCGTCACCACCCTCGCCCCGGGCAGCTACACCGTCCAAGTCCGCGGCTCCGATGGCGGCACGGGCGAAGCGCTGATCGAGATCTACGAGGTGCCCTGAGCTAGTAGGAAGGCACCGCCTACGATCGGTAATGGCGCCTGCCCATCCGACATCCTCCCATTCGTTCGCACGCAGCTCACCGGATGTGCCCGGGCCAAGGCGCGTGCTAGTTTGGGTTATGAGTCGCAAAGTTCGTAGACTCCAAGCGGAGACGCATCGCGCCCGCACGGCCGCTTTTCGCCCGCACCGGCGCAAGCCGCCGCGTCACTGACCGGTAGACAGAGTAGAGCCGCCGCGCCTCACGGGTCGACCGCGGCTCAACGCGTAAATCCCCGACCCCGGGGCTACGGTTGCCGCGCGTCCGACTCCCGAGGCTCCACCAACACGAAGTGCGTCGCCATCATTTCGAAGTCGTCGGTCAGCGCATACGTTGGCCAACACGCGCGGTGCTCTTCGCGGAAATGCTCCGCACCCGTGCAGCACTCGCCCCGCCATAGCTTCTCCGGGATGTCGCCGAATTTCACCGGATAGACCTCCGTGATCCTAATCACGAAACGCGGTTTTCCCCGCAGATCATAAACGTCGATCAGGTCGCCGACGTTCATGCAGCCGTCGTCAAACTCGTTCATCGCCGTGCAATACTCGTCAGCCTTGCACACCGTCGCGGTTTTGTGGCCGCTGAGAATTTCCTGCAGCAAGCGATCATCATCCACATGCGCTCCCCAAAATTGCGTGCGCTTGCGGCGGTTCATCGCTTTTCGAATGTTCGAAACAGCTGCGCTGCGCGAGCATGCAAAAACACTTCGCGGCGCGTCCCCGATTCGGACATTTCCCCAGAGGTAATCCCCTCACCTTCGCGAAAAAAGAATCCCCGAATCGTTAGCCTCTCAACGCATTCAATCCCTCTCATCGCACGCGGGAAAAAAATCCTCGCTAGGGAAATTCCCGATGACGATTAAAGGAGTGTGGCCCACCCCCGGAGCAGGAACAACGACTCCAAGACGTCGCTCCGCCGCGTCCGCTCGCTTGTCGCTCTGCTCATCATCGCCACGACTGCGCCCCTTTGCGTTGCAGCGGCCGGCGGCACCCACCCCACGATCTACCATCGCCACACCCGGGAGCATTTCCGCCAGAACATGGCCGGCTCGGTCCGCGGGAATCACCCCGCGATAGCGCCCGTCGCCCAGGCGATTCGCGCCATCACCAAGAATCCGCTGGAGCAGCTTGTCGTGGTCAACGACGTCACTCACCTCCTCGTCGACTACGATGACGACGAGCGCGTGTATGGCGCCGAGGAATTCCACGCGACGTTCGAAGAGATGCTCTCCCGGCGTCGCCAGGCGGGCTGGCTCTACCTGCGCGACGACTGCGATGGCCGCGCGGTCTTCGCCGCTCATCTGCTCGCCGCGCTCGGCATCGAGTGGCGGCTCGAGGCCTCTTACTGGAAAGAGCACGCGTGGATCGTCGCCCGCGTGGGCGGCGTCGAATACGACCTGCTCGATCTCCGCAAAAACGCCGCCGAGACCGACCGGCTTTCCTACAAACTTTTCGGTCATATGTTTGTGCGCCCGTCCGTGCGGCCGCCCACCTTTGCCTGGCGCCGCGCTTGGGCGCAGCGCACCCAGCGGGATCTGCAGCAAGGCCTCGCACTCGGCCTCCTCCGCGTCGACTCCACCGCCACGCAGCATCACGAGCGCTTCGCCACCGACTGGACCGTGAAGTCTCCCGGTGGTCGCCTCTCGCCGGTGGACGATCGCGCTCTGAGCGTAACGGTCGCCGGCTTTCCGCGGGGCGAACCGCTGCACATCGCCGCCATCGCGCGGGCGCCCGCCACGTCGAAGCAATCGCAGTCGCCCGCACTCGGCGTCTCGACGGGCTCGGCTACTTCGAGCGGCCGTTAACCGGCCAGTCCGTGACGCCGGCCCACGTCGTCGCGCGGTCGGAAGCGCAGGCGCCCAATTACCCAAAATTCGGCAGTTGAAACGCGGAGTGCGCGGAGGACGCGGAGCGGAACGAAAGAGAATACAGTGTTCGGATTACTCACCTGCCGGGTGATGGGCCTCGGCGCGAAAAACCCGGTATTCTCCTCTGCGGTCTCCGCGTCCTCCGCGTTTCAACTGTGTTTTCTGTGATTGCTGCAAGCGCAGGCGCGGCTCCGGCCGACATCGCGCGTTGCTTCCCTCCGGCCGCCGTATTCGGTGAAGGCCTCTCCATTGTGAAAGGTTTCGCCCGCACTGCCGCCATCCTCTCCGCCATCACGCTCGGCGCACTGCTCCCGCAAGCGCACGTCCTGGCCGGCGCGATTCGCTGGCTGGTGATGACGATGCTCTTCCTCGTGTTCCTTCAAACGCGACTGTCGCGCGAGGCGCTCACGCGCAGCCATTTACTTCTGCTCGGGGCGAACATCGCGCTGGGTTTCGCCGCGTGGGGCGTGGGCTGGCTCATCGGTGGGCGCGAGATCGCGCTCGCCGCGTTCTTTTGCGGCATCACGCCCACCGCGATCGCCGCGCCGGTGATCATCAGTTTCTTGCGCGGCCGCGTCGATTACGTCGTCGCCGCCTTCCTCCTCACCAATATCACCATCGCCGCGCTGCTCCCGCTGATGCTGCCGATCGTGCTGGGCCGCGCCACCCCGGAGGCCTTTGCCCAAGTGCTCGGCAGCGTGGGCCTCGTCGTCTTCACGCCCATGGCCCTCGCCTGGATCGTCCGCGCGTTGTATCCGCCCGCGTCGACCTGGCCGGCGCGCGCCCGCAATCTTTCGTTCGGGCTTTGGGTCACCGCGATGTTTCTCATTACGGCCAACGCCTCCCATTTCGTGCGAGCCCAAGCCGATACGCCGCACCGGGTGCTGGCCCAAATCGCGGGCGTCTCGCTGCTCGTGTGCGTCGTCAGCTTCGCGCTCGGACGTGTGATCGGCGGCCGCGAATTTCCCCGCGAAGCGAGCCAGGCCCTGGGCCAGAAAAACACGACCTTCACCATTTATCTGGCGCTCACCTATGCGAGCCCGCTGGTGGCGCTCGGACCCACCGCTTACGTCATCTGGCACAATCTTTGGAATTCCTGGCAGCTCCATCTCGCGAGCCGCCGCGACGCCCGGAAATAATCGGCCGGGCGTTTAGGCGTATCCCCCACAGACGGACGCTCTCCTCCTTTTTTTTTCGCGCGGGTAAACGCATTTACGCACTCGGCGCGATTTCTCGGGTCAAGGTAAACGCGTAGCTCTGCTGCGTATCCGGCTTCAGCGATCTCGGTCAGACAACACTTACGGGAGGAGATCAATGAACCAACAATCGACATTCACCCCATCGGCAACGACGGGCAGCACCACTCCGTCCGACAGCTCCACCGGCAACCCCGGCGCGCTCTCTGACGCTAAAAACTCGATCACCAGCACCGCGCGGGACGCTGCGGCGAAGCTGAAAACGGCCACGGCCTCCACCGTCGCGAAAGCGAAGGATCAGGCGGCCCAACTCGCGGCCGAAAAAAAGGCGGCCGCTTCCGAACGAATCGGCGGCTACAGTTCTGCCCTCCACGATTCGGCCAAATCCTTCGAGCAGAATGATCCCAATATCGCGTGGTTCACCCATCGCGCCGCGGACAAGCTCCAGGGAGTCGCCGATTACATGCGCTCCCGTGATTTCAGCGGATTGCGCCAAGATGCCGAGGGCTTGGCCCGCCGGCACCCCGGCGCGTTCTTCGGCGGCTTGTTTCTCGCCGGTCTTCTGATCGGCAACGTCGTCAAGGCCTCCCAACGCAAGGCGGCAAACTCGGGCGATAATTTCCGCGCGCCACGCGATCCCCAGGACAACGAGTCGAACGGCGGCGAGGGTCATTACGATGATCTAGCCCCATCGCCCGCGCTCACCGCGGCCGAGCGCGAGGCAGCCGGTCTCTGAGCCAGCCCACCGCACTATGAATCTCGAACCCGCACCCTCCACCTCCATTCCCGTGCTCCTGCGTGAGCTGCGCGATGAAACCACCACCCTGCTCCGGCAGGAGGTGGCCCTCGCGAAAACGGAAATGAAACAGAACGTCGCCCGCGTCGGCGGCCACGCCGCCCAAATCGCCATCGGCGGCTTCGTCGCCTACGCCGGCATCATCGTTCTGCTCATCGGTATCGGTCATCTGCTCGGCGCAGTCTTCGTGCGCGCCGGCATGGACGAACAACTCGCGCAATGGCTCGCGCCCGCGCTGATCGGCTTCGTCGTCGCCATCATCGGCTGGGTCATGCTTTCGAAAGCAAAGCACGCCTTGACCCAGGACGACTTCGCCCCCCGGCAGACGATCGACTCGCTGCGCGACAACAAACAATGGGCTCAAAACAAATTACACCACACCTCATGAATCCTTCACGCGAAAACCCCGAAACAATCCGCTCCGACATCGACGCCACACGTCGCCGGATGGATGATACGATGGACGCCCTCGGCGACCGTCTCCAACCCAAACACCTCCTCGACGAAGTCTTCGGTTACTTCCGCAGCCCGACGAGCAATGGCGAGGATCGGCTCACGCAGATGCGCGAGAAGATCGGCCACTCTGCCTCGAACGCCATGCACTCCGTCGTCGACACGGTGAAACAGAATCCCGTGCCGGCCCTCCTCATCGGCGCCGGCGTGGCCTGGATGATCTACGCGAACACCCGCAGTAGCACGCCACCCGCCCCCGACGGCAGCTTCTATGGCTACGACCGCAACGGGGACCCCGTGCGCTACGACCCGGATCGTCACTACGATCGTCCGCTCCAATACCCGAGTGGCTACACGTCGAACGAGTTCGGCCTCGAGGACGGCTCGAAAATGGGCGACATGAAATCGTCGCTCGCGGACAAAGCGTCTGCAGCGGGTGAACACCTCAAGGACGGTCTTTCCCACATGGGCGACGTCGCCCGCGAAAATCTTTCCCACATGGGCGACGTCGCCCGCGAAAAAGCCGGCGCCCTCCGCACGCGTGCGGGTGAGATCACCGCGCGGGCCACCGCCGGCACGCGCGAAGCCTACACGCGCACCCGCGAACGCGTAGTCACGACCGCCGACCGCCATCCGTTGGAGGTCGGTCTCGTCGCCCTCGCCGCCGGTCTGCTCGCCGGTCTCGCGCTACCCACGCCCAATGTCATCAACCGCTCCGTCGGTCCCACCGCCGATCGCCTCCGTGATCGCACCCGTGAAGCCGGTAAGGAGATGATGGAGAAAGGGCGGCACGTTGCCGACGCCGCCGTCACGGCGCTGAAGGACGAAGCGCAGGCTCAAGGCATCACCGCCGAAACGCTGCGCGATAAAGTCGCCGCCATCGGGAATAAGACGAAAGAGTCGGTGCAGAACGAGGCACGCCACGAGGGCCTTCTGCATGAGCAAAACAAGCCCGTCGGATCGCAAATCGCCTAAGCAACCTAGCTAAAGCGATGGGCCCCCGGGAGCTGTTGGTCGCGGAATTTCGCGGCCAACAGCTCCCCCATTTTTTCACACCTCCATGCCTCCTGTTTCCACCTCCCCTAC
>JANPIT010000965.1:0-4597 GCA_031425115.1 Opitutaceae bacterium
CCTGCCGCTCCACTTCGCGCCCAGCGCCGCGAGGGACAAATCGGATTTCATAATGAGTGCTCTACTTTAGACGCAAAAACCCGTTTCCGCTAAATGGCTCGCTGCCCCCTTTTTTGCCCCAGCACCTACCGGACATTATCAGCGCCCGCTCCCCCGCTTTTCCTCGGGGTCGGGATATTTCTCTTCTCAGCCCAATCTTGCGTTTGCATTCCTCAAAAAAAGTGTTCACCTGAACACTATGAACGAGCCCCTCACTGACCGGCAGCAGCAGGTCCTCGATTTTATCCACGGCCACCACCGACAGCACGGTGTCTCGCCGTCGCTCCGCGAGATCCAGGCGCACTTCGGGCTCGCGAGCCCATTCGGCATCAAGCGCCACGTCGATGCCCTTACCGAAAAAGGCGCGCTTCGCCGGCTGGATGGCAAAGCCCGCGGCCTCCTCCCCCAATCGCACCCGCGCCGCGGCGCCCTCGCCGAGATTCCGCTCTTCGGCACCATCCCGGCCGGCTTCGCCGTCACCGCCGAGCAGGAGGAGCCCGAGAGCTACATCTCGGTTGACACCATCTCGCTCGGCGTGCGGCCCAACACCAAGCTCTTCGCTCTCAAAGTCCGCGGCGACTCCATGATCAACGCCAGTATCCTTGATGGCGATACCGTGTTCCTCACTCCGCGCGAGCCACGCCAGCAAGATATCGTCGCCGCGCTGATCGACGGCGAATCGACCTTGAAGCGCTACCTCCTGCAGCGCGGCCGCCCCTTCCTCCGCGCCGAGAATCCCAACTATCCCGATCTCCTGCCTGCGACCGAGCTGGTCATCCAGGGCGTCATGATCGGCCTCCTCCGCACCCAATCGAACTGAGTCAAGGAGCCGACCGCAGTGTCGCTCCGATCTGTCACAAAAAATCCCCTCAGATTAATAAATCTCGAAGACCGCAGCGGGACAAAATCTGGAACTCACAAAATCAGGAAAAAGCATCAAAGCTCAGTAATTGCTTCCTGCTCTCGGCCTTTTTCCTGAGTTCCTGATTTCCAGATTGGTTGGTTCCGACGCTCCTAGCGCGCGCTTAGCCGCATCCATCCAATCGTAGAAACCACGAAATACACGAAGTGAAAAACCCGGACTCCCGGGGCATTTGATCAAACCCACGCAATGCCGGCCCGAGATTGCTCTATTCTTGTAGCCGCGAGCGCCAGCGAGTGGTCAAGCAGGACACCGAATCCCCGCACGGAAAAGTGAAGCGGTTATTCGGATGATGAATCGAATATGCTCCCTCTGATTTCGTGTGTTTCGTGTATTTCGTGGTGACCTCTGCTGAATCGTTAACGGCCTAGTTTCAGTCCATCCCGCCTAGTCCCGCTTAGTCCGCCTCGTCTCGTCTCCCTCCAGAAATCCTCCCTCAACCGGGCCTAGCTACTGCTTAGCCCCAAACCACCCCTCCATGCCTACCCTCCAAATCTCCGCCACTTCCCGAATGAAGCGTTTTCTCCCCCTTACCTCCTCCCGTCCCACTCGCCGCGGCACGCTCCGCGATCTGTATGCCTTTGGCTTGGTCAGTGTGTTTCGCCGCGACTCGGTGCTTCGGGTCTGGGAACCGCTGCGCGAAGCGCCTTCCCCGCAGCACCACAACCAGCCCGAAGACCGGTTGAACTGAGACGACTCTGTCGTCCTGCGTGACCGCTCGGCTCGAGCCCTTCGCCTTACTTTCCGGCCCTCATGGCTGTTGCGCGCAAAAGCATCGCCGATCTGCGGCAGGACCTTGCCAAGCGGTTCCCGACCGCGAGCCGCACGTCCGGGCGCGTGCTACCCACGCACATTCCGGCGATCGATGAGGCCACCGGCGGGCTGCCCCTGAGCGCCCTCACCGAAATTGTGTGCGGAGCTCCCAGCTGCGGCAGTCACCTGTTGCTGCACCAACTGCTGGCCGTAACCCGCCGCGCCCGTCAACGCGTCGCGTTGATCGATAGCGCGGATAGTTTCGATCCCGAGTCCTGCCCGCCCGATCTGCTCACGCATCTGCTCTGGATTCGCTGCGCCAGCACCGCCACGGCGCTGCAAGCCGCCGACCTCGTCGCCCGCGATGCCAATCTCGGCCTCGTCATCCTCGATTTGCGCTGCGCCCGTGAGACTGAGCTGCGCCGCATCCCCAGCCCGCAGTGGTATCGGCTGCAGCGCGCCGTCGAGCCGACCGATCTCGCGCTCGTCGTCCAGACCCCGCGCGCCTCCATCCCGAGCGCCCACGTGCGTTTCGCGCTCACCGCCTCGCACCTTTTCCACCGGCTCGGTGACGAGCGCTCGATGCTCACGGAGCAGCTCGCGCCCACGCTGCAACGCCAGCGTCTCCAAACCGCTGCCGCCGGTTAACCGCGGTGCGGTTTCGCGCAGCGACTGCTTTCCCTCGGTATTCGGACTTGGCCTTCGGCTCCCATGTTTGCCGTTCTCCACATTGCCGACTTTGCGCTGCACGCCGTGCTCCGCACCGAGTCTGGCATCGCCGGGAAACCCGCGGCCCTCTTCGCCGGCTCGACGAAAAAATCCTCCGTCATCGCCACCAATCCCGCCGCCCGCGCGCGCGGCGTCGAGCTCGGGATGACTGCGCCGCAGGCCGTCGCGCGCTGCACCACCCTCGTGATTCGCGCGCCTCGCGCCGCCGCGGAGATCGACGCCCGCGCTGCGTTGCTCGCCGTGGGCTTCACCCTCTCTCCCTTGATCGAGGACACCGCGCCGGGCGTGTGCACCATCGATCTCAAGGGCAACAGCACGAATCCCGCACCACCCGCGACGACCGCAGTCGCACAACTCGCCCACCTTGGATTGCCCACCACCGCAGGGATCGCCCGGACGCCTCTCCTCGCGCTTTATGCCGCCCGGGCGGCAGGGGAAAACTGTCGCCCGGGCCTTTCGCGGCCACACCCCAAAAATCCGCTCACCCGCGCTGGCGCCCATCCCCCGGCAGTCAGCGCCCAAGACCCAACCTCTCTGGCAGAAAGCCAGGCCCCTTACTTCACTTCACCCGCTCGCGTTCTCTCGGTCGTCGACGAAGCCACCTTCCTCGGCCCGTTGCCGCTCGCCGCAGCCGATCCCTCACCGTCGCTCGCCGGCGTTCTTTTTTCGTGGGGACTTCGGACCCTCGGCGATCTCACCGCCCTGCCCTGCGACGATCTCGTGCGCCGCTTCGGTGCCGAAGGGCTCGCGCTCTGGCAACGCGCCCGCGGTGGCTCCGCGCGCCCGCTCCATCCCGTAGTTCCGCCGCAAGTCTTCCACGCGACCATGGAGTTCGAGGAGGGCATCGAGACCCTCGAACCCCTGCTGTTCATCCTGCGCCGCTTTCTCGACCGGCTCACACTGGAGTTGAAGGCCAGCCAGCATGTGGCGTCCGAGCTGGGGCTTGCCCTCACGCTCGAGGACGCCACGCGCCACCAACGCAGTTTCCGCCTCCCGGAGCCGACGTCCGATGGGGAGATTCTTTTTCGCGCGCTGCACACCCATCTGGAATCGCTGCAAACCCCCGCCGCGATCATCGCCCTCGAGCTCACGCTCACGCCCGCGCGCCCCCTCGTCCGCCAGCAAGGCCTCTTCGAAACCGGCCTCCGCGATCCGCATGGTTTCGGCGAAATGCTCGCGCGCGTCAGCGTGCTCGTCGGCGCCGACCGCGTGGGCACGCCGCAACTGGAGGACACGCACCGCCCCAATGCCTTTCACCTCGTGCCGCCGGCCGCCGTCGTGCCACCCCCGGCCGAGCCGCCGTTGCATCCGCCCTTGGGCGTGCCGCTGCGCCGCTTCCGCCCGCCGCTCCCGGTAAAGCTCGCCGCCACGGACGATGGCGCATCCTACCTCTGGTCCGACGCCCTGCGCGGCGAGATTTGTCACCGCAGCCCCGCGTATCCACGCAGCGGTGACTGGTGGCAGGCTGATCGCGCCTGGCAACGCACCGAGTGGGACATCGCCCTCGCCGAGGGCGGCCTCTACCGCCTGCTCCTGATCGGCGACCAACACTTCATCGAGGGCGAATATGATTAGCTACCCATTCCCCCCGCGAAACTCGCGCACCCCGTGAACGCCTACACCGAACTTCACGCCCGCAGCACGTTCAGTTTTCTCCGCGGCGCCTCGCTCCCGGAGGATGTGGTGCGCGCCGCGATGGACGCTGAGCTCCCCGCGGTCGCCCTGCTCGATCGCGATGGAGTCTACGGCGCGCCGCGCTTCTACGCCGGCGCGCAGGAGAACGCGTTCGCCGTCCGTCCCCGCGTCGGCGCGGAAATCACGATGGAAGATGGCACGGTCGTTCCCCTCCTCGTCACCTCGCGCACCGGCTACCAAAATCTCTGCCAGCTTATCACCGAGGCCAAACTCGTGGAGCGCGCGCCCGGTCCCGAAATTCCCGACCTGCCCCCTCACCTGGCTCCGACCGAGCGCAAGCGGCCTTGCTTCGCGACGTGGGCGGAACTCGCGCGTTTCTCCGATGGCCTCGTGGCGTTGACCGGCGATGAAGAAGGCCCCGTGCGTCGCGCCTGGCGCACGCAGGGCCCTGGCGCCGCCGCCGCCGCTCTCGACCAACTCACCGCCATTTTCGGCCGCGATCCCGATCCGACCCGCGCG
>JANPIT010000966.1:0-15018 GCA_031425115.1 Opitutaceae bacterium
ACGAAACACTCGCCGCGGAAGTGTTCGCTGCCGCACTCCTCGAAGTATTTCAGGATGCCACCGTCGAGCTGGTGCACGTTCTTGAATCCGGACAACTCCAGATACGGGCCCGCCTTTTCGCAGCGAATGCCGCCGGTGCAAAACATCACGATCGGACGCTCTTTCATCTCTTCCGGTAGATTTTTTACGGCGGCGGGAAACTCACGAAAGTGATCGATGTGCGTCACCACGGCGCCGCGAAATGTCCCCATGCGCACCTCGTAGTCGTTACGCGTATCGAGGAGCGTGATGGGCCGGCCCTCGTCGAGCCATTGCTTCAGCGTGCGCGCAGCAAGTTTAGGACTAGGGCGGCGCGCGGGATCGATCCCTTCAACCCCGAAGGCAATGATCTCCTTCTTAATCTTCACCAGCATCCGGTTGAACGGCTGCTCTGCGCTGAGACTTTCCTTCGGCGTGAGATCAGCAAGCCCGGGAATGGCGCGCAACGTGGCGAGCAACTTGTCGATGGCCGCGCGCGTGCCGGCGACGAAGAGGTTGATCCCTTCCTGACTCAGCAAGATCGTGCCGCGTAAATCGCCGGCGCGGCTCACGTGCAGCAGTCGCTCGCGCCACGCGATGAGATCCTCGAGTGGGGCAAATTTGTAGACGGAAATGTTGACGAAATCCGGCACCGTTTCGCCAACTCGTGAGGGCTCCCGGACGGTGGAAAAACTTACGGGCTGGTCGGCCATCGCTTAGTCTCCGCGCCCGGCGCCGAGCGCGAGCGACGCGTTGCGGCCGTCGCGCTGAACCAGCGAGCGGTAAAAGGGGCACGCCGTGGCGGCCGCGGCGGGCCGGATATTGAGGGATGGTTTCATGATGAATTTAGTAAAATGAGCTGGGTATCCGCATTCCGCATTCGATTCGGCGGCCGTCGCGACGCGAGCCGGAAGTCGTGCCGGTTAGGACCGACTTGTTGAGAAGGGAGTTTGAAACTGCGGCGCATCGCCGGCACACCCAACCCAACGTTGTGCCGATCGGTCCCTTTTCATCACCGCCGGAGTGCTGCGAGTCGCTCGCCAGCGTGGTGTCGCGTTTCGGCGGCTCCGTGGAAATCCGAGTCGCGGCGACATCGGTTGAGTATGAGTTACCCCGGGATGCGACCGACGAGGTCCGCGCGTTTTGGCAGGAGGAGACACGAGCGGCTATTCCGCCGGTGGTGGTGGCGCGGCTGCCGGGGGGACGGGTATTTGGGAGCGGAATCGTGCTCGCGCCGGATGGCAGAAGCGTCGCCCGCGATGTGTCGCTCGATTTCGGCAAAACGACGGAGGAGCACTGGCTGCTCACCTACGAAAAGATTGCGCCGCCGCAGGTGGTCAGCGGCGCGACGGCGGTGGTCGCGACGACGTTGGGGATGGGCTACGGGCACTGGTTACTCGACGAACTTCCCCGCCTGCTCACGCTAAAGCGCGACGAGGCCGATCACCTGATCGCTCACGCGGCACAGCCGTTCAGTCGTGCGGCGCTTGAGCGTGCGGGCTGGATGGGCGCGATATTACCGGCAGAGCGTGGCGCGCATTTCCAATGTGAAGAGCTCGTCGTGCCCAGCCACAACGGCACCGTGGTGCAGCCGACGCTGCGGGGTTTGGAACTCATCGCGGAGTTTACTGAAGGGCTGCATACGGCGACGTCAGCATGGGGTGAACGCATCTACCTTTCGCGGGAAAATGCGCGCCGCCGCGGACTCACCAACGAGTCGGAGCTCTGGGCTGAACTGAAGCCTGCCGGCTTCGTCAAGGTGCGCTTGGAGGAACTGCCATGGCCCGAGCAGATCAACGCCTTTCGGCATGCGAAGGTAGTCGTCGCGCCGCATGGAGCGGGATTGGCCAATCTGGCCTTTTGCCGACCGGGCACGATGGTGGTCGAAATCTTCAATCGCGCCTACGTGCACGGATGCTTCTGGCGGCTGGCCGCGCTGCAAGGGCTGGACTACCGGCCGGTGGTCGCGGATGGGGCGGAGCCGTTTTCGCAGGGCATCAGCTGCAACCGGCTCGATATCGAAGCGGACATTCGGCTGGTGCGCCGAACTCTGCTTTGACAAAGCCTCGACCATTTCAGGGGGCGCATAAATTCAGATTGCCTGTGCTGGCGGCGGCCGCATCACTCGACGCGATTTTACCCGCATGGCATTCAACCTGAAAAAAGTGCTGAAGGCATTGTTGCTGTCGTCGAGCCAGCCGCTCGCGATCAAGGACATCCAGGCGGCGTTCACGCGATTCCACGAGCAGGCCACTGCGCTTCCGTTGGACGCCGAGGAGCCAGCAGCGGCGGGCGAAGACGTTAAGGTCGCGGGCGATGCGGCGGCCGCGGGCGACACGGTGCCAGCGGAACAGACGGATAAGCCGGCCGTGCCCACGGCGGATGAGGTGACGGAGATTGCGCTCGAGCTCACGCCACTGGATCCGGAGCTTTATTCCGATGTCCCGTCGCTGATCACAGCGACCCAGGTGCGCGAAGCGATGGATCAGATCGCGGCAGAATTGCGCACGGCAGACGAGGGGTTGTTGCTGATCGAGGGCAACGCGGGCTACCGGCTGGTCACTCAGCCGCGTTTCGCGCGCTGGGTGCGGATTTTGCGACAGGAGCCGCCGCCGGTGAAGTTGAGCCAGTCGGCGATCGAGACGCTGGCGGTCATCTCGTATCGGCAGCCCGTGACGCGGGGCGAGATCGAGACGATCCGCGGCGTTTCGGCGGAAGCGGGTCTCAACAAATTGATGGAGCGCGAGCTCGTTTACATCGTGGGCCGCGCAGATGCGCCGGGCCGGCCAATCCAATACGGGACGACGGATCAGTTTTTGGAATTCATCGGCATCAAGTCGCTCGATGAACTGCCGGCGTCGGATGTGCTGTCGTCGCGGCAAATCGATGATTGGTTAAAGACGTCGTCAAACACGCACACGCCGACAGACACCGACATGGGTCTGTCCGACGAACAATTGCCGCTCGAAGCGGCAGTGGCGGCGCCGGCGTCATCGGATTCCAGCGTAGCCGAAGTGATCGAGCGGCCTTCCGCACCGGCGGAAAACAGCCCCAGCGAGCCGCCCGCCCAATCCTGACATGGACCTCGGCCCCATCCGCGAAAAAATCGATTCCCTCGACAAGCAGTTAGTCGAGTTGCTCAACCAGCGCCTCACGCTGGCGGCGGAAATCGGCAAAGTGAAACGCAGTGCCGGCGGCCAGATTTACGTGGCGGAGCGGGAGGACGCAGTGCTGCGCAAGGTCACGTCGCAGAACGAGGGCCCGATCAAGCACGAGGCACTCCGCGCGATTTATCGCGAGATCATGTCGGCGGCGATCGCTTTGGAGAAACCCTTGCTCATCGCGTATCTCGGGCCCGAGGCGAGCAACACGCATGCGGCGGCGCTGAAGAAATTCGGTGCGAGCGTGGACTATCACGCGATGGCGACCGTGAGCGATATTTTCACCGCGGTGGAGAAAGGTGAGACCGATTACGCGGTGATTCCGATCGAGAATTCCACGGAGGGCTCGGTGCGCGAGGCGCTCGATAGTTTTGTAGAGAGCGACCTGAAGATCGTCGCGCAGATCTATCTGGAGATTAATCACGCCCTGATCTCGAACTCGCCGCTGGAGGCGATCCTACGCGTCTACTCGAAGGACCAGGCGCTCGCGCAATGCCGACACTGGTTGCAGCGGCACTTGCCGCATGCGCAGCTCGTGGATGCGCCGAGCACCTCGCGGGCGGTGCAGATGGTGAAACAGGAATCCGGCGCCGCGGCGGTCGCGGGCGAGTTGGCCGCGGAGCACTACGGCGTGCCGATCGTGGAGCGAAACATTCAGGACAAGGCCGACAACACCACGCGCTTTTTTGTCATCGGCCGAAAACCCTCGGGGCCGGTCGGCGGCGGCAAGGATATCACGAGCCTGCTCGTTTCGCTGGGCGATGAGGCAGCGTCGCACTCGGGCGCTTTGCTGAAAATGCTCATGCCGCTCGCAGAGCGTGGGATCAATTTGTCGAAGATCGAATCGCGCCCGAGCAAGAAACGTCCGTGGGACTATTACTTTTTCCTCGATCTGACCGGACATCACGACGACGCCGCGATGAAGGATGCGTTGGGTCAGCTGCGGAAGTTCTGTCAGGTAAAGTGGCTCGGAAGTTATCCGTCGGTGAGTTGACGGGAGAAGTGCGGCGCGGCCGCGGGAGCAGGAAGTGCCCTCGCGTTCGCTTATAAAAATGGGCGCAGCAAGTCGGCGCCCCTACGGTCTGGCTCAGATCAGCGAGAGCTGATGGCGAAGTAGAGCAAGGCTACGCCGAGGGCCAGAGCGACAAAGGCGGCGGCGAAATACACGAAGCAGCCCTTGCGCACGTCGGTCTGAACGGACCCGGTTTCGACGCGATACTTGTCGAGGATGGCTTCGGCCCCGGGGACGACCACCGATTCGGCCGAAGAGGCCGCGGAGACAGGGGATTCGGCGCGAGCCGTGATTAGCGGGGCAGATGGAATGGAGGCGCCACCTACACCGCCGAGGGCTGAAGGCCCCGAAAGCGGCACGATGAGGAGGGGCACTGAGCGCGTGATTATCGGGGCGTTTGCCGGCGCGGCGGATCGTTCCGTGCTCGCGATTTCGCGATCAAGCCAGGCGAGGTGCTCGTGCAGGAGCGCGCGCTGCCGAAGGAGTTCGCTGAGCCGGTCGGACATCAGGAGGCGAAGCTGAGTGACGGCCGAATGTCCGGCAAGCGTGGGTGTTGCGTAGTGGAGGGCTTGTGCGGCACAGCCCTGGGAACCTCCACTCGCTCACGCTCGTAGCTACAGAAAGGGCCGGTCAAAGCGAAACGCGGCCACAAAAAAGGCCGGTCACTTGGACCGGCCTTTGGAAAATGAATCGTGTCCGACTTAAGCCGTGACGATCGAGACGCTGCGGTGCGCCTTGTCGTATTTCACGGTGCCGTCCTTCAACGCGAAAAGCGTGAAGTCGCGGCCGAGGCCGACGTTCTTGCCCGGATGCAGCTTGGTGCCGCGTTGACGGACGATGATGTTGCCGGCAATCGCTGCCTGACCGCCAAACAATTTGACGCCCAGCCGCTTCGACTGGCTGTCGCGGCCGTTCATCGTTGTGCTCTGACCTTTCTTGTGCGCCATGGTAGTAGTTCCTTAAGCGTTAATCGTATTGATCTTGATGACGGAAAGCTCCTGGCGATGGCCGCGTTTCCGCTCCATGCCCTTGCGCTTCTTCTTCTTGAAAACGATCACCTTATCACCGCGCTTGTTCTCGAGGATCGTCGCGGAGACGGTCGCGCCTGTCAGGAGCGGCGTGCCGACCTTAAACGTCGCGCCTTCACCGGCGGCCAGCACGTCCTTAATCTCGACGGTCGAGCCTTTTTCGGTGCCGGGATAGCGGTTCACAGTGAGAATGTCGCCCTCGGACACAGTGAACTGCTGGCCCTGGGTTTTGATGGTCGCTTTCATAAATAAAACTGCGGAATAAGCGGTTTGCCGGAGGTGAACGCAAGGATTTATTTGGATTTCCTCACGCGCGTTTGAGCCGGCAGGTCGCGGCGCGGCTCCGCGCTGCGAAATGCGTTCGTCGAACTGCTTCCGTTACGAACGACGGCGGCGTTGCACGAAGAAAATAACCACTGCGCCGAGACCGAGCAGCGCATAAGTCGAGGGCTCGGGCACGGCCATGAAGTTGGAGAGCATGAGCGCGTTTCCGGAATAGTTGATTTGGAAACTTCCGTGACCATCAGAAGTGAGAAACCGGGCGCCGTTCCCGAGTCCGGCAAATGATCCGGTGAGGCCGCCGGGATTCACGGTGGAGAGCAGCGTAAAGGTGTCGGTGGTCTGCACGCCAAATTGGAAACCGTTGGTGAATGTGACCGCGAGGGCGCCATTGAGAAACGCGCTCGGAGCCGTGATGCGGTCGGTCAGTGCGATTCCACCGATTTCGAAATGGAGGAGCGATGTCGGTGAGAGGGTGAGCGTCTGGTTGAACGTGAGCGTGCCGATGCCCGCGGCGGACCCGGCAGCGCCCGGTGCGATTTTGCCTCCGCTCGTGACTGCGCCGGAGATCGTGCCGTTGCCTTGGAGCGTGCCAGCTTGCAGCGCGAAACTCGCGGCCGAGAGCGCACCCGCTTGCAGGGAGGTGCTGCCGCTCGTCTGCGTGAGCGCGCCCGCAGTGGAAAACGTGCTGCCAGCATCGATCGCGATCTCACTGGCATTGGTGAGTCCCGCGCTGAACGCGAGCGTCGCGGCGTTAGTCGCACGGAGAATTCCCTGATTGGTAAACGGTGCGGCGGTCGACACGTTCACCGTCAGAGCAGTCGACTGGTTGGCCTCGATCGTGCCGGTGTTCGTCAGCGAAAGCTGGCCGATTCCCAGTTGGCCCGAGCCGCGAATGGTGTGATTCGCGTTGTTCAGCACGGTCGTGCCGCTCGCAGCGTAAATGCGGTTGTTGGGGTTGTTCGACAACTCGAGCACGCCAGGGCCGGAGAGCGTCACACCGCCGCTGCCAATGAAGAGGTCCGTGAAATTTCCCGCGGACTGCAGTCGGATCGTGCCGCTGTTGGAGATCGCGCCGTTGAGCGTAAGCAGGGTGGCGTTCGAAATCTCGACCGTTGCACCGCTGCCGATGCTCAGGGCGGAGAGGGAGCTGTTGACGGCGTTACGGATGGTGGAGCCGCCGATGACACCGCCGGTGATCGTCGCAGCATCGAGATCCACGCGTGAGCCGGCGCCTGCGATGATCGAACCGCCGGTGTTGGTGTAGGTGCCGCCCTTGAGGCGCAGGATGCCACCGTTTGTCGCGGTCAGGAGGCCGGTGTTGGTGGCGCCACCGGAATTGGGGTCGAGCGTGAGCGTGCTGCCAGGGAGGTTGGCGTCGATGACGGAGCGGTTGTCGAGGCGGGTAAGTCCAACGCCCACCTGGCCGGCGCCGCGGATGGTGGCGCTTTGGTTGATGAGCGTGGCTCCGCTCGGACTGTAGACGCGGTTGTTGACGTTGTCGCTCAGTTGCAGGGTGCCGCCAGCGAGAGTGACGCCGCCGGTGCCGACGAGGAAATCGGCGAAGTTGCCCACGGAAAGGACCTGCACGACGCCACTGCTGGTGAGCGTGCCGGTAAAGGTGGCGTTGGTGTTGTTGAGGATTTGCAGGGTGGCGCCGCTCGACAGGGAAATATCCGCGAAAGTCGAAGCCGAAACGTTGCGGAGGAGACCGCCATCGGAGCTGCGTAGCAGACCACTGGATACCGTGGCGGTGTGGAAATCGACGAGCGAGCCCGCGCCGAACGCCTCGATCGTGCCGCCGGCGTTGTTGATCGTGCCGCTCTGCAGACGGAGGGTGGCACCCGAGTCGGCCCGGAGCAGACCGGTATTTGTCACGCCCGCTGCGCTCGGGTCGATCACGAGGGCGTTGGGCTGATTGGCTTTGATTGTCGCTTGATTAACGAGGCCCATGAGGCCGACGCCGATCTGGCCCGAGCCTTGGATCGTGTTGTTCAGATTGGTCAGTCGCGCGTTGGTCGTATCGGAGTAGAGACGATTGTTGACGTTGTTGCCGAGCGCGAGGGTGCCGCCGCCATCGAGGGTGACATTCCCGCTGAAGATCAGGTCGGTGAAATTACCGGCGGACGTGAGGGCGAGGGTCGCTTGATTGATGAAGGTGCCGCTGACGTGGGCCTGCGTGGCGTTGAGAACCTGCAGCGTGCTGCCCGGCGCGAGGGTCACGTCATTGAAGCGCGAACTGGCGACGTTGCGCAGGAATGCGCCGGCATCACTCGCGAGTGTGCCATTCGTGATAATGGCGGAATTGAATTCCACGACGGCTCCGGCACCGATCGCCTCGATCGTGCCGTTGGTGTTGGTGAAGGTTCCGTTGGAAAGGCGGAGCGTCGACCCGGCCGCGGCGCGGAGGCGGCCGGTGTTTGTCACGCCTGCGGCGCTGGGATCGATGGACAAGGCGACGGTTTGATCGGCGACGACCGTGCCTTGGTTGACGAGGCCGAGCAGGCCGACGCCAATTTGGCCGGAGCCGCGGATCGTGCTGCCGGCATTAACGAGGCGGTCGGCGCCGCCACTGCCGTAGATGCGATTGTTACCGTTGTTGCCGAGTGCGAGCGTGCCGCCGCCGCTGAGGACGACGTCGCCGCCGCTGATGCGGAGGTCGGTGAGATTGCCGACCGAGTTCAACGCGAGCACGCCCTGATTGGTGTAAGCGCCGGAAGCGAGCAAGGTGAGGCTCGTATTGTTCTCGATCGTGACTTGGGCGCCGGACGCGATCAGCAGCGCGCCGCCGAGGGTGCTGGCGCCGCTGACGGTGCGGATGACGCCGTTGCCGCTCGTGGTGAGAGAGCCGCCTGTGACGGTCGTGTTGGCGAGTTCGACGCGCGACGCGGCGTCAGCGCGGATGGTGCCACCGGCGTTGTTGATCGCGCTGTTCTGGAGGAGGAGGATCCCGCCGTTGACGGCTTGGAGTGTGCCGGTGTTCGGGTTGACCGCGGTGCTGCCAGCGGTGTCGATCTCGAGCGTGCCGTTCAGCGTATCGGCCGCGATGGTGCCGCGGTTATCGAGCTGGAGCTGGTTTACGCCGAGCTGGCCGACGCCGCGGATCGTGTTGTTCTGATTGATCAGCGTGGTCGTGCCGGTGACACCGTAGATGCGGTTGTTGCTATTGTTGCCCAGCGCGAGCGTGCCGCCGCCTTGCAAGGTGACGCCGCCGGTGCCGGCGATGAAATCGACAAGATTGCCGACGGAGTTGAAATTGACGGTGCCTTGATTGCTGAACGTGCCGAGGAAAGTGGCCGAGGCGTTGTTGCTGAGATCCAGCACGGAGCCAGGCGAAAGCGTGACGCCGCTGTAGGTGCTGGCGGCGACGTTCGCGAGGCGGCCACTGCCGGCGGTGGTTAACGTGCCACCGGTGAGCGTGACGTTTTCGAACTGCACGCGTGACGTATCCAAGGCGCTGATCGTGCCGCCGGTGTTGGTGTAGTCGCCGCCTGTAACGCGCAGAGTCGCGCCCGACGCCGCGCGCAGTGTGCCGGTATTCGTGACACCGGTGCTGTTCGGATTCAGTGTAAGCGCGGTCGCGGGGAAGGTGGCTTCGATCAACCCATGGTTGGTAAGGCCCATGAGACCAACGCCGACTTGGCCTCCGCCCCGCAGGGTGAGGGTGGAGCCGAGCACCAGGCGGTCGCCCGTCGCGAGGCCATAGACCCGATTATTGCCGTGATTTCCGAGGGAAATGATGCCCGTCCCGTCGACTGACACGGCGCCGCCGCTCACGAGGAGATCGGAGAAGTTGCCGACGGAGTTCAGGGAGATGGTGCCGTGGTGCGCGTAAGTTCCGGAGGCGAGCAGCTTGAGGTTCGTGTTGTTGCCGATGTTGAGCTGGGTGCCGGAATTAATCGTCACTGCTCCCCCGACGGTGTTGGCTCCGCCCGCCGTGGAGATCGTGCCAGTCGTCGCGCCACTGAAAGTGCCTCCGTTGATGGTCGAAGTATCGAGGGTGACGGAGCCCGTGGGGCCGACGTCGAAGGTGCCGCCAGTGACGGTCGCGCTCTGGAGATGCACGGCCGATCCGGCCTGCGCGCGGATCGTGCCGCCGGTGTTGTTGAAGTCGCCGCTGGTGAGCGTGAGGGTGCCGCCGTTCACCGCTTGCATCGTGCCGGTGTTGACGACGCCCGTGCCGCTGGGGTTGAGCGTGAGCGTGCCGCCGGCGAGGTTCGCTTCGATCAGAGAGCGGTTGTCGAGTTGGAGTTGATTGGCGCCGAGCTGGCCGGTTCCGCGAATGACATTGTCGAGGTTGACGAGCGTCGTCGTGCCCGTCGCGCCATAGATTCGGTTGTTGCCGTTGTTCGAAAGGACGAGCGTGCCGCCGCCGTTCAACGTCAGGCCGCCGCTGGCCACGACCACGTCGGTGAGATTGCCGACACTGTTTAACTGCACGATGCCCCGATTGGTGAACGTGCCGCCAAATGTGGCCGCCGTGGCATTGTTGATATCGAAAATGGAGCCGGTGGTGAGGGTGACGTCGGTGAAGGTGCTCGCGAGGGCGTTGACCAAATGGCCGGTGCCGGCGCTCGCGAGTGAACCGCCCGTGACGATGGCGGATTCGAATCGCACGGTTGAGCCGGTGAGCGCCTCGATCGTGCCGCCCGTGTTCGTGAGCGTGCCGTTTGTGATTTCGAGCGTGGCGTTGTTGGCGGCACGAAGCGTCCCGGAATTCGTCGCGCCAGCCGCGCTCGGATCGAGCACTAGCGCAGTCGACTGGTTGGCAACGACCGTGCCGAGATTACTGAACCCCATCAGGCCGACGCCGAGCTGGCCTGAACCTTGGAGGGTGTGGCCCGTATCGTTGATCAGGCGATCCGTGGCCGCAGCGCCGTAGATACGATTGTTGCCGTTATTCGACAAGGTGAGGCTGCCCGTGCCGGCAAGCGTCACGTTGCCGCCCGCGACGATCAGGTCGGAGAGGTTGCCCACGCTGTTCAGGGAGATAGTGCCGTGGTTGTTAAACGTTCCCGTGGCCTCCAGGCGCAGCGAGGTGTTGTTCGCGACCTGGATTTGGCCGCCGGCCGCGCTGGTCACATTGCCACCAAGGGTGCTCGCACCGCTGGTCGTTTTGACGATACCGCCGGAAGCGATCGTCATCGCGCTACCGGTCACTGTGCTGGACGTGAGTTCGAGCGAGCCGGTGCCGGCAATCGTAACGGTGCCACTGGTCACTGTGCCGCTGTCGATTTGGACTCTCGAGTTCGCCTGGGCGAGGACGGTGCCGCTGGTGTTGTCGAAAGTCCCTCCTTGCAGTCGGAGGATGCCGCCGTCCACGGCTTGCACGGTGCCGGTGTTTTTAGCGCCGGTGGCAGCGGGGTCGATGGTGAGAGTGGCGCCGGCGTGGCTGGCGGTGATCGTCCCGCGATTGTCGAGCGTGAGCTGGTTAACGCCAATCTGGCCAGCGCCAGTGATCGTGTTGTTCTCGTTTATGAGGACGGTCGCGCCGGTGGTGCCGTAGATGCGGTTGTTTCCGTTGGTCGACAGCATGATGGTGCCGCCGCCGGAGAGCGTCGCGGAGGTGCCGGTGATCACGAGATCCGTGGCGTTGCCCACGGACAGCAATTTGAAAGTGCCGGCATTCTGAATCGAACCGGTGAGATTCGCGCGCTGGTTGTTGGGGAGTTCCAGATTGGAGCCGGCGGAAATCGCGAGGTTCGATAATGTGGTGTCGCCGAACAGTTGGAATTTCCCCGTGCCCACCGAAGCAAGCGTGCCGCCGTTGATAGTGGCGGCGGTGAGGTCGACCTTCGAGGTGTTCTGGGCTTCTACCACCGCCGTGGCGCTCGAATTGGTGAACGTGCCGTTCTGCAAAGTGAGCGTCGCGCCGTTCGTCGCGCGGAGCGTTCCGCTATTCGTGAAGCCGCTCGCATTGGGATCGATGGCGAGACCCGCGGCTTGGTTCGCCTGAATCAGGCCGGCGTTGGAAATCGCGAGCAGACCGAGACCGAGTTGGCCCGCGCCTTGGATCGTGTGGCCCGCGGCGTTGATGAGCGTCTCGGTGTTGGTCGAACCGTAAATACGATTGGCCGTGTTGTTCGAAAGCGTCATCACGCCCGTGCCGGAAAAGGTGAACGTGCCGCCGGACGATAGGATGATCTGCGTGAGATTGCCGACCGACCCGAGGGCGAGGGTGCCCTGATTGGCGATGCCGCCAGTGGCACCTGCGAGCGTGAGGTTGAGATTGTTGGCGATGCTCAGGGTGTCGCCGCTGCTGATGTCGAGTCGGGAGACCGTGGCGTTGACGTCCAAGGTTACCGCGGACGCGAGCACGTTGCCGCCATCGATCGCGACGCGACTGCCGGTGCCGGGAAGAGCGACAATATTCCACAGTGTGGCGTTGCTCCAATTGCCGTTCCCGCCGAGCCAGGCGGGGTCGAGCACTTGGGCGTGAAGTGACGTCATCGCCCAGGTGAGCAGGAGAAGTTTTTTCAAACTACGAACGACGACCGACCGGGATCCGGCGACGTGGCGGTCTGTGGGATTCTCTTCAATGCTCATGCGCTTCATTTGCTTTTGTCGCGGGCAGGCCGGAGGGTCAAGGGCCCGCCTGCTGGCTCAGCAAACTCCGCAATCCCCGCGTGCGCGGCGTTTGCGGCCGCATACGGAAGCGCGGCGCGGACTGCGTCGGCCAGGGCCATCCCGCACCCAAACCAGGCATGGAGCACGGTCGCCAACAGAACGTCTCCGGAGCCCGTCGGGGAAATCTCGCGAACCACGGGTGGGGTGAGTCCGTGGGTGGTTCCATCGGCATCGCGCACGGTCAGCGGTGCGGGACCATCGCTAATCACCCAACGCTGCACGGCCGCGGGGCCCCCCGCGCCAAGCGGATCGATCGCGCCCAGGGAGCGCAGTTCGTCGGCGTTGATTTTCACGAGGGCGAGTGGACGCGCGGCTGCCCAGGCCAACGGCGGCCCGTAGGTGTCGGCAATCAGGTGCCCGCACGCGTTCCAGCGCTCCAAGGCGGCGCGCAGCGGCTCACACGCGGGATCGGTCCATCCAGGAAAACTTCCACAGAGTGCGAGGACCTGACCGGCGGGCTGCGCATCGATAAAATCCGCGCAGGCCTGCAGCGCCGCGGCGTCGGGCGCACGGTCGGCGCCCAGAAAGGTGGTTTCGCGCGCGACTCCGCTGCGGTCGCGCACGACGACACCGGTGCGGGTCGGGGCGTGGGTCGCAAACACGCGATGCGCCAGTCCGCGCTCGCGCAGCCAAGCCTCGCATTCGGCGCCGGATGCGCCGCCCGCGAAGCACAGCGCCGTATTCGCGGTTCCGAGACGCGTCAGCATCTTGGCGACGTTGATGCCTTTGCCGCCAACCTGAAACGACTCGCCCACGGCGCGCTGGGTGCGACCGGCAGACCAGCCATCGAAGTCGAGCGTGCGCTCAGCAAGCAAGTTACCCGTCAGCGTGAAGATATGCGGCGGGTGCGCGGGCGCGGGGCTCATGGCTTGTCCGGTTTTTGCGGGCGATAGAACACGTAGTTGACGAGGAAACTGAGCCCGAACACCCCGCTGAGCGTGCGGATGTTGCGCATGGCGCCAAACACCATCGTCAGCGTGCTCGCGCGTGGTTCATGCACCCGCAGCAGCAGGAAACAACCCGCGAGAGCGACGACCGGTTGGACGAGAAAACAAACGTGGTGGACGGCGAAGGGGTCGGGCCAGCGTGCCAGGGCCCACGTTAACACGGCACCGCCCGTGATCGGCGCAATGGCCGCCACGAGCGACGTGACGGCCAGGTTCACACCGATCGCGAGATTCTTAGCCTCGAGCGGAATCAAGCGCAGGAGAATGATGAACTGGCCGAGAATAAAACCCGCGCCGGTCGCGCCGCCCCAGATCCACATCGCGTAGAGCACGTTTTTGTTATCCGGAGTAAGGATACACCACAGGAAATTCTGCGCCTGCCACACGATGAGGGAGAACGTCATCACAGACTTGTTGCCGTAGCGATCGAGCAGGTGGCCCCACGCCGGCAACGAGAGAGCGCCGCTCAGCTGCGCGAGCGTGGCGAGCAGGCCGACCTCGAAAGCGGTGAGCCCGAGTTGGTCGAACATGAAGACGTGATAGAAAGGACCGAAACAGTTCGCCGCGAAGGACCACACGGCGCCGAAGGCAATGAACACGAGGAGCGATGACGAGCGCAGGACGACTTGAAATTGTTCGCGCAGCGGGAGCTCCGGAGCGATGGACTGGCGGCGCGCGCGCGTGGGGCTGACCCATTGCCACCGCAGCGAGAACACGCGCATCAACACCGCCCCGGCGATCAGCAGCTGAAACACCGGAATCGCGTAGTGCCAGTGGCCCAGTGACCAGCCCGCAATGAGGAGAAAGGCCGTGGTGGAGATTTGCAGGGTGCCGTTGCGCCGGCCGAAATATTTTCCCCGGATGCGATAAGGCACCCATTCCTGAATCCACGCGTTCCACGATACTCCGGCGATCGCCCCGAAACAACTGGTCACCAGAAACCAGACGATCAACCAGTGCCCCGCCGCCGTGGGGTCATCGCGCGGGATCTTTGGCAGCAGCACACCGAGCGCCGCCCACGAAATCAGATGCAGGGACGCGGCGAGCACCGTTAGGGTCTTCGGCGGTTTCCACCTCGCGAGGAACGTGGCGAAGAAGATTTGCAGGAAATTACCGACAAACGGCAGCGCACTGATGAGGCCGATGGTGGTCTTCGGCAGCACAAAGGCCTTCGCCACCAATGCGGTCATGAAGACATTTACGGGCAGCGACATCGTGACGAGCGGCATCGCCATGATCCCTTCGGCCGTGCACAGCCGCAACGAGCGGAGAAGATCGGCCTTATGGAGGAGCGCGCCGGCCCGCGCGGTGGTTGCGTTCACGATTCGTTTGGACCGAATGAAAACGAGATGAGACCGATTGTAGAAGCCAAAGTGCTGCAGCAGAAAAAAACGGTTGCGCTGGCCCGCTGGCTCCTCGGCAAGCATCTCGTGCGCCGCCACGCCGATGGGCGCGAAGACGCGCGACTCATCACCGAAACGGAGGCTTACGACGGAGAACGGGACCTCGCGTGTCATGCGCGGGCGGGCCGGACCGGCCGCACCGACGTCATGTATCGCGCGGGCGGCGTCTGGTATGTCTATCTCTGTTACGGCATCCACGAGATGCTGAACCTCGTCGTCGGCCCCGCCGACTGGCCCGCGGCCGTGTTGATCCGGGGCGTCGAGGGTGCCATCGGGCCAGGCCGCGTGACGCGCACACTGGCGATCGACCGGAATCTGAACGCGCAAAGCGCCACGGCCGAGGAGACCGGGCTGTGGCTCGAGGATCGCGGTGTGCGCGTGCCGGCGGCATTGGTCGCGCGCTCGCCGCGAATTGGCGTCGCTTACGCCGGTCCGGTCTGGTCGGCGAAGCCCTGGCGTTTCATGTTTGATCCGCGAGCGCTGCGGCCACCGCTTGCAGAACTGCCGCGATCGAAATCGCGCTCAAGTCCGGTCCTCGCTGGA
>JANPIT010000967.1:0-11793 GCA_031425115.1 Opitutaceae bacterium
CGAACGACGATTGGAAAACGCCGGCCACGGGCGGCGCCACGCAGGCCGCGATCACCGCTACGGGCATGGCGCCAGCGGCTGATAGCGAGTCCGCAATCCTCGTTACGCTGCAGCCCGGCGCTTACACCACGATCGTGCGCGGCAAGGCCGCCGCGACCGGTATCGCGATCGTCGAGGCATTTTTGACTCAGTGACGTTGAGTAAAGCGCAATAGGTAGTGACTAGAGTTGTGAGGTAGTGCGAAAGGCCCGCGGCAACGCGGGCCTTTTTTTGTTGGCCAACCTACCGCGCGCAAACGACGCCTCAAAGAAAATAGCGAAACATTCCGGCCAGGTGGTCCGCGATTTTAATATAGATCGGGCGACTACGAAATTCGGCGAGCGTCAGCGGGTGGGAATCCCCCACGTCGCGCTCAAACATCGCGCGGTGCGCTGCGGCGAGGGTGGGGTCGATGAAGTTCGCCAGAATCTCGTCGTTGAGGCGGAACGAACGGTGATCGAAGTTGGCCGAGCCGATCACCACCACCCGGTCGTCCACGGCCATCGTTTTAGCATGATACATCGCGGCGTGGTAGAGATGAAACTCCACCCCCGCGGCCAGGAGCTTGCCCCAACGCGAACGCGAAGCCGCGCGGCCGAAGCGTGAATCGTTGATCGCGGGGGCCACGACGCGCACGCGCACACCGCGTTCGCGCGCGGCGACCATCGCCTCGATCGCGAGATCGTCGGGAATGAAGTAGGCGTTCGCGATATCCACACACTTGCGGGCGTTTGAAATCGCAGTGACGTAGTCGCGTTCCACGTGGTCGGAGCCTTCGCCCGGACCGCTGATCGAACATTTTGCGGTGATTTGGCCGGTGGAAGAAATCGGGGGAAAATAGTCTTCGCCCTCCAACCGGTCCGAAGTCGTCTTGGTCCAATTCACCGCGAACGCCGCCTGCAGCTGAGCCACGACGGGACCTGTCACGCGAACTTGGGTTTCCCGCCAGACATCAGGCGAGTCCGCGTCTCCGAGCCAGCGATCGTCGATGCACATGCCGCCGGTGAAACCCACTGTGCCATCGACGACCAGGATTTTGCGGTGCGTCCGGTGGTTGATGTTGGCCTTCACGTGCCACCAGTGCTTGCGATGATACTTGTGGTATTCGACGCCCGCTGCCTCGAGCCGCTCCCGATCCTCTCGTTTGAATTTTAGCGTGCCCATGCCGTCCACCAGCACGTGCACTTTTACGCCGGCCTGCGCGCGCTCGCACAACGTCGTGATGAAGGCCTCGCTGATTTCGCCCGGAACCCAGATGTAGGTTTCCAGCGTGATGGTTTTTTTCGCGCCGCGCATGGCCGCGAGCATCGCAGGAAAAAAGCGCGAGCCGTTGATCAGGATCTCGGCCGTGTTGCCCGACACAAACTCGGTGTCCGCCGAGGGGTTCTCGACGATCTGCAAAACCTCAGTCCCAAGGGTGGTTTCGGCCGGCATGCGCCACGATGGACCTCCGCCAAAGCCGAAGGTGACGCAAAAGCTTACCGAGAGTCACGTTTGCGATCGCGAGAATTCCGGTGTTCGCCCACTAACTGCCCATGCTCTCCCGATTCTTCCGCCTACCGGCCGCGCGCGTGATGATGGTTTGCTGCGCTTTGTCGGCGGCAGGTGTGACGCGGGCGCGCGCTCAAGCGGAGGCGCCGCGGGCGTTCGCCGCGTGGGTGGAACGGTTGTCGGAACCGGGCGGGGATTTCGGGGGCGACAACCTGATCTCCAACGAGCAATCGTATTTGCGCGTCATGCCGGCGCTCGCGCGCGGCAAAGTGAGCGGCGGGGCCTACGTCGGCGTCGGTCCCGACCAGAATTTTTCTTACATCGGGCAGATCAAACCGGAGGTGGCTTATATTATCGATATTCGCCGCGACAACCTGCTCCTCCATCTCTTGTTCAAGGCGATTTTTGCCGAAGCCCCCACGCGGGTCGGATATCTTTGCCTGCTCACAGGGCGGAATGCGCCGCCTGATGCAGCGAGTTGGGTGGACGCGAGCATCGAAAAGATCATCGCCCACGTGGATGGCGCGCCGCTGTTGCCTGATGCGGAAGAGAAAGCCACGCAGCGACGTCTCGAAGCGGCGATCAAGGCGTTTGGCGTGCCGCTCTCGGCGACGGATCTCGCCACGATCGCAAAGTCACGGGCGGAATTTGTGCAGGAAGGACTCTCGCTGGTTTTCCTGGTCCGTGGTCAGCCGCCCCGCAGTTACTACCCGTCGCTCCGCACCCTGCTGAAAGAAAACGACGGTGCGGGCCACCAGCTCAGTTTTCTCGCGAGTGAAACGGCATTTCAAACCGTGCGCTCGCTGCAGGCGCGCGATCTCATCGTGCCCGTGGTGGGGGACGTGAGCGGCCCGCGCGCAATGCGGGCGATCGCCGCGGACATGAAGGCGCGGAACCTGCGCTTGTCCTCGCTCTACATCTCCAACATCGAATACTATTTGTTTCGGGAGAAAACTTTCGCGGCTTACGCGGAGAACTTGAGGCAACTGCCACGCGCTGAGCGCAGCTGGGTGATCCGCTCGGTTTTTCCCAGTGGGGGGAGCCGCACGCTGGCGCCGCCGGCGCCGGGTCACTACAGCACGTCGCTCGTGCAACCGTTCGACGCGATGCTCGCTGATCTCGCTGCCGGGAAATATACAACCTATCGCGAGCTCGTGTCAGCCAGCGGCAAGTAATGCCGTGCGATCTCCCGCTGCAGTGATGCGGCGTGAAGCGCACGAGCGAAGCGCGATCGCTGCTGCGACGTGGTGGCCTGCGAATCCGACGAACGAATACGCTAACTGCTCACGCGAGTTCCCAGCCCTTGCGGTAAGGCCGCCGCACGATCGCGGCGGCTTCAGGGGCGTTCCTGGCGGTGAGCGTCTTGGCATCCCACTCCACGCGTTTGCCGAGGCGTAGCGCGAGATTGCCCAGTAGCACCGTCTCGCTGAAGGGACCGGACGCGGCGAAGTTCGAAAGCGCAGGCGTCCCGGTTTTGATCGCATTGAGCCACTCGACGTAGGGACCGCCGGTATCCTCGCCCTTGCCGGTAGCCTCTTCGGGCGCGCCTGGGACACGCGGAAGCGTCTTGGGCGGCATCGTGAAATCCGTGGTGATGGTTTCGGGTTTGAAGACCCAGTCCTGCCGCGAACGGCCGAAAAACATCCGGCCTTTTTCCCCGACGACCACGAGGTCGAAGCGACGGAATACGTGATCGGCCGTTGGAAAATCGGCCTTCCATAATTCTTCCGGCGGCGCGTGCAGGTAAGTGCCTTCCTTGGCCACGACGCCGTCATACCAAGCAAATTTTACTGGGCCGCCCAAGATGCTGGTCGGAAAGTGATACGTCACCGTGGACCGATGCGGGGCCGCGATGGCGTTGCCGCCCTCGTGCCAGACGTCGATGGACTGCGGTGACGTGAGGCCCAGCGCCCAATACGGCATGTCCATGATATGGCAGCCCATGTCCCCCAGCGCGCCTGCGCCAAAATCCCAATAGCCGCGCCAGTTGAAGGGCGCGATCTGCGGACTGTAGTCGCGGAACGGCGCCGGTCCGATCCACAGATCCCAGTTCAGGCCCTTTGGAACCGGCTCGGCCTTCGGCCATGCGGTCATGCCCTGCGGCCAGATCGGGCGATTCGTCCAAGCGTGGACTTCGGTGACGCGCCCGAGCACGCCCGCGCGGAGCAGCTCGACTGCGCGTCGGATCGGTTCGCCCGCGTGAGCCTGATTGCCCATTTGCGTCTGCACTTTCGTCTGCGCAGCGACTTCCGCGAGGCGGCGCGCTTCCCAGATGGAATGTGAAATGGGCTTCTGGCAGTAAACGTGCCGGCCCTTGCGCATCGCGAGCATCGAGGCGTGAAAATGGTGGTGATCGGGCGTCGACACCGTGACGGCGTCGATGCCGTCCATGGTCGCAATCATCTCGCGGTAGTCGGTGAAGACCCGCGCGTCGGGGAAGCGGTCGAGGATGGTGTCGCCCTCGGCTCTGCCCTTTTTCTTCGCCTCTCCCGTCTTGGTTTGCTTGCGCCGACCCAGCTCGGAATTGCGGGGATTGGCGACGTCGCACAGTGCGACGATCTCGGCGCCGGCCGCAGCGACGGCCATGGTGTCGCTGTAGCCCTTCCCGCCGACTCCGATGCAGCCCACTTGGATGCGGCTGTTCGCGCCGCGGGCCGACGCGGGCAGAATGGAAAACCCGAGTGCGGCCGTGGCGGATACACGCAGAAAGTCGCGCCGGTTGAGCGAGGTGGATTTCATTGGAATGGTGAGTCAGGGGTTGGAACGTCGCTCTCGGCTACACCACTTCTGGCACGGTATACGGCTTGCGATAGACGCGGGAGAGCAGCGCGTCCGCGTCCGTATCGCCGACGAACTTTTCGCGCGCGCCGGCGAATTTCACGGAGCGACCGACGCGGTAGGAAATGTTGGCGAGATGGCAGAGGGACGTCGAGAGGTGGCCCTCGTTGATGTCGCAGTGGAGCGTGTCGTTCTTCCCGGAGCGGACGGCTTCGAGGAAGTTGGCCCAGTGGCTCGCGCGCTCGCGCTCGACCTCCTTCGACTCGGCAAAGGGCTCCTTGCCCCGCTTGCGAAACGCCTTCCACGTGCTCCCGCTGATCTCGAGCCAGCCGTCCGCGCCGTAGAAAAGGTTGCCGACCTCCTGGCCCCGGCTGCCCTCGTGGTTCGTGTAGCGGCCGCGGGTTTCCAGCTCGATGAGCGTGCCGTCCTGGTAGGTGTAAGCCGCGGTCTGGGTATTGGGCGTTTCCTGCGAGGTCTGGTCGTGCCCATAGGTCTCGACGCCGCCATACACCCGGGTGCCCGGCGTCGGCGTATGCGATTTATCCTTACGGAAGCCGTAGATGCCACCGGCCGAATAGATCGCGACCGGATGCTCGTTCTTCTGCATGCCCCAGCGTGCGATATCGAGCTGGTGGGGGCCGGTGTTGCCGGTGTCGCCGTTGCCTGTGTCCCAATACCAGTGCCAATTGTAGTGGCTGCGTTTCTCGTTGTAAGGCCGCGCGGGCGCCGGCCCGAGCCATTGGTCGTAGTGGAAGGGCGCAGGTGGTTGCCCGTCCTTGGCGATGCCGTAGGAGTCGCGGGCCTTGAAGCAAAGCGCGCGGGCCATGTAGAGCTCGCCGATGCCGCCACTGTGAAGAAACGCGATCGCCTCGCGCACATTCTTGGACGAGCGGTTGTTCAGCCCGACTTGCATGCGAACGTTATGTTTGCGCGCCGCCTCGACCATCTTGCGACCTTCCCAAATATTGTGCGACGCCGGCTTCTCGACGTAGACGTGCTTGCCGGCTTGGCAGGCCCAAATGGTGGCGAGGGCATGCCAGTGGTTCGGGGTGACGATCGACACGGCGTCCACGTCCTTGTTGTCGAGCACCGCGCGCAGATCCCAATGCGTGGAAGGTTTCACGCCGGACTTCTCCTCGACGAGCTTGAGGGCGGGGGAGAAGAGTTGTTCGTCCGTGTCGCAGAGCGCGCGCACCTGGACGTTGTGGCTGTCTTTCAGGCTGCACCAGCTGTTGAGGTGCACCGTCCCCTGATTCCGGATACCAATCACGGCGAGATTGAGGCGCTCGTTGGCCCCGCGGATGGCCGCGTAGGATTTGGCGCTGAAGCCCATGGCTCCGATGGTAATTCCAGCGGTGCCGATGGCGCCGTGCTTGATGAATTCTCTACGAGGAAGGTTCGACATGGGCGTGAAGGGCTCGAGAGCCGCGGTTCGGCGTGAGCGTGAGGGTGGGGTGAAGCAGCGGCGGCAACGTGATCGGTCCATGCCTCGCTCTCAATGCCCAACTTGCGGCGGCTAAGCGTTGTTTTCCTCGCTTGCCGGTGCCACGCAGTTGGGCAGCGTCGTCGCATGCGTATCTGGCTGTGCGTGCGACTGCTGTTTCTCCTGGCGGTTGCGTCGGTGGCGCAGGCCGAGCCGATTCCGGCGGGACGCGGCGTGATTGAATTTTCGTTCGCCGGGGCCCCGCTGACGCTCTTCACCTACAAGCCCGCCAGCTACAAGGAGGGTCCGTTACTCGTGGTGTTTCACGGCGTGGCCCGGAATGCGGAGGAGTATCGCAACTTTGCGATTCCCATGGCCGAGCGCCTCGGGGTGGTGCTCGTCGCGCCCATGCTCGATGAAGCGCGCTTTCCCGAAGAATGGTATCAGCGGGGTGGACTCCTGGATGCGGATGGAAAAGCGAAACCGCGGGAGCAGTGGATGTTTGGCGTCGTGGACGCTCTGGTCGCGGCGGTGCGCATGCGCGAAGAGCGGCCGGCGCTGCCTTATTATCTGATGGGGCATTCGGCGGGTGCGCAGTTCCTGGTGCGTTTGGCGGCGTTTCAGCCGGGGGAGGCGCGGCGGATCGTGGCGGGCAACGCGGGTTCGCTGTTGTTCCCCAGCCGCGACCACGGGTTCGGTTACGGTCTCGGTGGGTTGCCTGCGGCCCTCAGTGACGACGCGATGCTCCAGCGCTATTTCGCGGCGCCGCTTACGCTGTATTTGGGGACCGCGGACACCACGCCACGCAAGCGTTTCGACGCGAGCGAGGCCGGCATGAAACAGGGGCCGCACCGGCTCGCGCGCAACCGAGCCTGCTTTGAACTCGCGCAGAAGATGGCGCAAGAGCGGGGCTGGCCGTTCAATTGGCGCAAAGTCGAAACGGCCGGCATCGAGCACGACGCCGCGAAGATGTTCGCGGCGAAGGAAGTAGCAGACGCGGTTTTCGGCTCGAAGTAGTCCGACCTGATTTCTCTCGCGGCCTGAATCCGCTGGCCGGCGAGCGACGGCCCGCTCAACTATGGGACCTGCGGCGTCGTCCCTCACGTTTTCCCTTTCCCCTTATGAAAACCCTCCTGGCTTACCTTTTGCTTGGCTGTGCTGCCCTCCCGGCGGTTTACGCGGCGCCGGCAGCGCGACCCAATATCATTTTCATCTTTTCGGATGACCACGCGCAGCACGCGATCAGCGCGTATGGCTCGAAGGTCAACCGCACTCCGCACCTCGACCGGCTCGCCCAGGGCGGTATGCGTTTCGCGCACGCGTTCGTCACCAACTCGATTTGCACGCCGAGTCGCGCGGTGGTGCTCTCGGGTAAATATTCCCACGCGAACGGCACGCCGGTGTTTAATGTTTTCGACGGCAGCCAGCCGACGGTGGCAAAAATGCTGCAGGCGGCGGGCTACCACACGGGCATGATTGGCAAGTGGCATCTCGGGAGCGATCCCACCGGTTTTGATCGCTGGATCGTGCTGCCCGGTCAGGGAGTTTATAACAAGCCGGACTTTATCACGCCTCATGGGCGGGTCACGATCGAAGGCCACACCACGCCCCTCACGACGCAGCTGGGTGTCGAATTCCTGGATACGCGGCCGAAGGACAAGCCGTTTTTCCTCATGCTGCACCAGAAGGCGCCGCACCGCGCCTGGGAGCCGGACGCGAAGAACAAGGCGCTTTTCAAGGACAAGGTCATCCCGGAGCCGGCCACCCTTTGGGACGACTACGCGACGCGGCCGGCGGCGCTGCCCGAGAATCAGCAAACGGTCGCGAAAGATCTCACGCGGCGTGACCTCAAGCTTGAGCCGCCGGCGAGCCTACCGGCTGGGCCGGAGCGCCAGCAATGGTTCAACGTTAAGCCGATGGAACTGGAGGTCACGTTGGCGGACGGCACCAAGAAGGTTCTCACCGGCAAGGAGCTCGTCCGTTGGAAATACCAACGCTACATGCAGGATTACCTGGCCTGTGTGCAGGGCGTCGACGACAGCGTCGGTGACGTGCTCGACTATCTCGACCGTCACGACCTCGCGAAAAACACAGTCGTGATCTACAGCACCGACAACGGCTGGTATATGGGCGACCTCGGCATGTATGACAAACGCTTCATGTATGAGCCGGGCTTTCACATCCCGCTCATCGCTCGCGGCCCTGGTATCAAAGCGGGCGCCGTGACGGAGCTCTTCGCGTTAAATGCGGACTTCGCGCCGACCTTTCTCGAGTTCGCCGGCATAAAGATCCCAGCAGACATGCATGGCCGCTCACTCGTCCCCGTCTTGCGGGGCGAGAAGCCCGCCGACTGGCGCACGTCGGTGTATTACCGTTACTACCACGATCCCGGTCATCACAACACGCGCGCGCATTACGGGGTGCGCACCGCGACCCACAAGCTGATCCACTATTGGAAGAAGGACGCTTGGGAGATGTTCGATCTTACGCGCGACCCCACGGAGCAGAAAAATCTCATCAGCGATGCAGGTCAGTCGGGTAAAATCGCCGAACTGAAGACCGAGCTTTTGCGTTTGCAGAAGCAACTTGGCGACACGGGGCAGTTCGCGAATGCGATACCGCGCGACGGCGTCGATGCACCGCTGAACGTGCCGGTGTTGGGCATGAAGTCGGTGAAGGAAGCGATTGCCGCCGCGAAGCCCTGAGCAGAGATCCCGTCGGTGGGACGGAAGACGGAAAAAGGGCGGGGCGCCGCCAGATGGTTCCACCGACCAAATGGAGGATGGCCCAATGAGGCTCAGTGTTGAAATCATCGGTTGCCGCTTGTGACGCGGGCGCGCGCCGCTCAAATCCTCCGCACCCGCATGAAACAGCTTTCTCTGTTGCTGAGTCTCGTTGTGCTGAGCGTCGGATCCCGTGCGGTCGCCGCGAACCGGCCGAACTTCATCGTGCTGATCGCCGACGACGTGAGTTTCGGGGACCTAGGTTGCTATGGCAGCGCCTCTGCGCGCACACCCGCGATCGATGCCTTGGCGCGCGAAGGCATGCGCTTCAACCAAGCCTTCCTGCTCGCGAGCAGCTGCAGTCCGAGCCGGTCAAGCATCCTCTCGGGCCGTTATCCGCATAATCTGGGAGCGGCGGCAGAGTTGCATCGCCCGATCTCGGGGCATCTGCCGTCAATCGCAGGGTTGTTGCGCGCGGCCGGCTACCACACCGCGGTGGCGGGTAAGCATCACACGTCGTGGACGGCAGTGCCGCCGCGCGAGCCGGCGCCCATGGCGGCGTTTGGCCAAGTGTATCCGCCGAAAGTGGACGGCAATTCCGGCGGCCATGGAAACTGGATCAAAGCGCTTGAGGAATGCCCGGCGAACACGCCGTTCTTCCTCTGGCTCGCGGCGCTCGACGCGCATCGCGACTGGGATGGCGATCGCGAGTGGGACGCGGCGCGGTATGGGCCCAAGCACGATCCGGCGAAGGTAGTGCTGCCGCCCGCGCTCTACGACACGCCGGAGACACGGGCTGATTTTGCCTCTTATCTCAACGAGGTGACGCGCTTCGATCACTTCGTGGGCAAGGTGGTAAGCTGGATCAAGGACAAGGGGCTATTTGAGACCACGACGATCTTCCTGTTGGCGGACAATGGGCGCGCGTTCCCGCGGGCTAAAACGCGACTGCACGACGATGGGATGAAAACCTATTTCATCGTCAGCGGGCCGCCCATCAGCCGCAGAGGCGCCGTAACCGAGTCCTTGGTCAGCATGCTCGACGTTGCGCCCACGATGGCGGAGCTGGCGGGGCTGGAGCGGAGCCCGACTTTCCAAGGCAGCAGTCTTTTGCCCGTGTTGAAGGATCCCCTGGCGACGATTCGGCCGCTGGCATTTTCTGAGCACAACTGGCACGACTACGAGGCGTTGGGGCGCTCCGTGCGGGATGGGCGCTTTCTTTTCGTGCGAAATTTTCGCGCGCACCTCGCATGGCAGGGCCCAGCGGATTCCGTGCGCTCGCCGTCGCATCAAGCGCTGCGGGCAGCGCAGGCGGCGGGAAAGGCGCTTACGCCGATTCAGCAGGATGTGATGCGGGCGCCGCGCCCGGAGGTTGAGCTCTACGATACGCGAGTGGACCCCCATCAGATGGAGAATCTCGCCGGGCGGCCGGAGTTTGCCGACGTGCAGCACCGTCTGTCGACCGCGTTGGCGCGCTGGATGGACGAGACTGGCGACACCTTGCCCGCACAAGTCACACCGGACCTTTTCCACCGCGAAACCGGTGTGCAGCTTGGCGGGATGCGCAATGCCGGGTATTTGCCGCCGCCTGGCGGAAGTCGTGGCGCCGACCGCATCAACGCGGACGGGCTGGGCGGCAAGTAGTGCGACGCGTCCGCCGGCAGCAGTGTGGCACGAGGAGCCGCGGTCCGTGCTTCTGAGCGGGTAGCCAAGTCGACGCCCTGCGTCTCACATTGGTCGCGCACCGCTTTCCGGTATTCCTGTCCATCCGCGGATGCGAATACTCACACTGCCTCAGTTAGGCCGCTTACTCTGTCTCTCGGGTTTGATCTTTGCTCTACCTCCCCTTGCGAATTCCGCCGAGTCCGGAGCTAAGACGAAGGCCTCGGCCACGTCGGCGAAAAAGACCGCGAAGATTGATATTAACTCCGCGGATACGGAGACCTTGCAGACGCTCCCGGGCGTCGGACCGGCGACGGCGCGTGCGATTATCGCCAAGCGGCCCTTCGCCTCCGTGGCGGAACTCGAATCAGTGCCGGGAATCGGGGCGGCAAAACTCGCGGACCTGCGTGACCACGTAACGGTGTCCGTCCGCGCGGGGAGCCGGAATGAACCCGCGGTGGCGAAGTCTTCCGACACGAAGATAGGGAAGAGCGGCCATGCGGGTGATTCGCGCGAATCGCGTTCGGAGGCTGCCTCCAAGTCAGTGACCAAAAGCGCACACCCAAGCGCAAAAATCGATGTTAACACGGCGGATGCGACGGCTTTGGAGACATTACCGGGTATTGGAGCGAGCACCGCGCGGGCAATTATCGCAGCACGTCCCTTCTCCCGCGTCGAGGATCTGGAACGCGTGTCGGGCATCGGAGCGGCGAAACTGGCCGACCTCCGCGATCACGTAACGGTCTCACGACAGAGTGCGACCGCAGCCAAATCGTCGTCGACTGGCCGAAATGCAAATCCAGCAACCAGCGCGGATTCCGCGCGGAGCGCCGGACGCGATCAGTCAACGAGGCAGGCCGACACCCGCAGCGAACGCACCGGCGAACTTGAGCCCACGGGCCGCATCGATTCGCCGCGCACTCCGGCGGCGGGCGCGGCGTCCCGCGGCAAGACCAATTTGAATACCGCATCACGCGAGGAGCTTGAGGCGCTTCCGGACATCGGGCCGATCAAAGCGCAGGCAATCATTGAAGCCCGGCCCTTCTCATCCGTGGAGGATGTGATGCGGGTTAAGGGCATCAAGGAAGGCACGTTCGCGGAGATTAAAGACCGCATTACGGTGCGGTGAGACGGTGCGGTCGAAGTAATCTGGCGGGCGACGATTTGGTTCCGTTCGTCGCCCGCTCGGTATCTCCACGGTAACTCTGCCAATCTGGCTAGACCGGAATATCGGACCCGATTGCGCTGTGGCGCAGCGGGCTATCCGCGTCCGTCAGATGCCCGGTGCGCGAGAGCCTTTGGGCCGCATAGGCCGGCCAACTGGACGCCTACGAGAACAAGTCGGTCGCGGTGCGGCCGAGGAAATCTTCCATGTAGGCCGTCGTCGCCTTACCCTCGATAAAGATGGGATCGGCCATGATGGCGCGATGCAGAGGGATGGTGGTCTTGATGCCGCGAATGAGGTATTCGCTCAGAGCCCGATAGGAGCGCTCTAGCGCGACTTTCCTGGTGGAGCCGAAACAAATGAGCTTCCCGATCATCGAATCGTAATAAGGCGGGATCGTGTAGCCGCTGTAGGCGTGGGAATCTACGCGCACGCCGTGGCCGCCGGGAGAGTAATAGAGGCCGATCGTGCCGGGCGAGGGGGCAAAATTACGTGCGGGATCCTCTGCGTTG
>JANPIT010000968.1:0-2015 GCA_031425115.1 Opitutaceae bacterium
GATTCGTGCCGCTTGATCGGCGCGGCGATCTGCGCGACGCCGCTGAATCGGTTCAGGACCAGACTGTCGCCGTCCTTCAGCATGGTCCGAAGCTCCGCCTCCAAGGTGGACCAAAAGGTGTTCTGGTTTTCCTGCGAAATAGACACCTGCGTCGCGTCGGACGCGGTGTTTCCGTTCGCGAGGTTTTGCTGCTGAGCGACATTCTGCGTCCCGTTGAAATTCCCTCCGCTGCCGCCGGTCGCACCGCCGAGCGTGATTGACGCGCTGCCCGAGCCGCTGCGCGTAAGCTGCGGATAGTCGATCGCGTAAAGCACGATTTTGCGCTGGCGCACGACAATGCCCGAGGTCGTTGCCTCAAAAAAAAGCCCGGCGGGCTCGACCAGGGCGGTGAGCGCGCCGCGCACCGTGCCGCCGGCAAAGTCGACGGTGACCTCACCCGTGATTCCGGACTCGGCATGGATCATCGTCTGGCCGGTGCGGCCCAGCGCGCGCAGTGCCGCCGGCAGCGGAGTTTTTTCGAACCGGAGCGGGCCGACCGGCTGATCGAGGGGCGAAGGTTTGGCGGCGGTGGCGAGCGCAACGATGACGGCGAAGCAGAAAAGCGTCTTCATAGGTGGAATCGGTCAGGGTTTTTCGAGGACAAAGGGCGGTGCTTCGCGCGCGGTTTCATCACGCAGCAGCGTGCGCGACTGGCCGCGATATTTGAGGGTGGCCGCGGCGATGACGTTGAAGGTCTGATTGACCGGAGAGGCCGGGAGGAAAAATCCGTCGCCCGGCTGGTTGGCCTGGAGCGTGACGGGACCGGCACCCGTCACTTGGACGGAACTCCCCGTCAGAATCGCCGGCCCGCCGAGGAGCGAGAACCCCACAGGCAATCCCGAAGTTGCGGTGGCGTTGAGAGTGAACGGCGGCGAGGTCAGCCCGTGGTCGCCGGGCGGATCGAACGCGATCGTTTGCGCAGTCTTCGCGGCGAAGTTCGCCTGCACGGATTTTACGCGATCAATCAGGACGGCCGTGGTGGTCGCAGTGCCGCTCGCGTCGCCGGTCCAGTTAGTGAAGCGGTGCGTGCCGTCAGGCGTCGCGGTGACTGTGACGACGGTGCCCGCGGGATAGGTGCCACCGGGCGTCACGTTGCCTCCGCTACTCGCGGCTGTAGTCAGTGCGAAATTGGCCGACGCGAAATTCGCGGTGACATTGATCGGGTTGTTGACGACGAACGAAACCGGATTCGCCGCACCCGAGATGTCGCCGCTCCATCCGGTGAAAACGTAACTGGCACCGGGTGTGGCGGAGAGTGTCGCGGTGGCCCCAATCGTATAGTTGCCCGCCCCGGTGACCGATCCCGCGCTGACCGGAGACAGGGAGGCAGTGACGGCAAACGTGCGGAGCGCAAAGTTTGCGACGACGTTATAGTTCTGCGCGCCCACGGTGAAGGTGAGTGGATTTGCGGCGCTGCTGAGATCGCCGCTCCAGCCTGCGAACACATGGGTGGCGTCGGGCGTGGCGGTCAGCGTGGCACTCGCACCTTCGGCGTAAGTGCCGGCGCCGGTCACCGATCCGGATCCGGCCGGTAGAGCCGACGCGACCACCGTGCGGTTCACCCCGAGCACGGTCAGGTCCGCGAACGACATCCGCGTCGTCGATGAGCCGGGGCCGTATTCAATGGTGAATCGGTAGTCGCCCGGCGGCAGGCTTGAGACCGTGGTCGAGCCGGTCACGGCCGCAGGATAAATGTTCACGCCGTTTATGCCCGGCTGATAGCCATGCACCCATCGGAAGCCCGCGCCGGTCGTCGTCCAGTTGAGCGTCGCCGTTTGATTTGAATAGATGACGGTCGGGCTCGTCGTGAGAGAACCATAGAGCCCGTCGCTCGTCGTTACGTTGATCGTCGCGGTGCGCGTGATGGGTCCTCCGGGTCCATTGGCAATGAGCGTCCACGTGTTCTGGCCGGGGCTCAGCCCGCCGACGGTGACGGCCATGCTGGGAGTATTTTCATACGGGGAACCGGTGATGCC